>JBLNFG010000726.1:0-3822 GCA_050263495.1 Myxococcales bacterium
CGCAGCGGCTGCCAAGTCGCCGGGTAGCTTCGCTGAGACAGGCTCACTGGCTCGCACAACCCGGGTCTGGAGCACGCGGTCGGTCCCGGTGATCTGAAACTCCACCGCCCCCACGAGTCGCGTCCCGCCTTCAGACTCGAGATCCCACACGAGAAGCGTTGCGGCCAGCCCTGGAGCGCGGCCCGCATCGACGAGCCGCATATCGGGACGTGAGGCCGCTTCGAGACGCAGGGCCGTATCTAGATACCGGTCAGGAGCAGACGACCACCACCAGACGGAGTCCTGGGTCAACTCACCATTTGCTTGCTGGTGTAGCACACGGCGGCTTATGTGTCCGCGTGCTTGTGTATCGAGCAGGTGGACTGATACTGCGTTGGCAGTCTTCGTCACTTGCTTCGCTGAGTCAGGCAGTTCCGGCCGCAGCAATTGCGGCTCGATCATTCGGCTGGGTGTCGTTTCTGGGCGCCGCAGATGACAAGCAAGTCCAGCCATGCAGCCGATGGTCACTAGGAGACAGAACCCTGATCGTGGCAAACGAATCATCAGGGCTTCACCTTCATCGGTCGCGTACCATAGACCATTGACTCGGGTTGTTCCTCGAGCATCCGCGCGAGTTCGCGCATCTGTTCGAGTGAATCGCGAATGGCCGGCATGGAACGCCGTAGATCGTCCGCCGCGAGTCTGGAACTGTCTGCGGAATCCCGCGCTGCTTGGCTCGCCGCGCGTGCCTCTTCAGAGAACTTGACCAACGCTCCCTCGCTGCCGATCAACCCGTCCATCTCGGACCTCATCTGCTCGAACTGCGCACTTGTCGTGTTAAAGAATTTTCGCGAGTCCGCGCTAAGAGCCGGCAGTTGGCTGTCCTGAACGGTGCGTTCCACGTTGGTGAAGAATCGGTCGCTACGGTCAAGGCTACCGGGAATTCTTCCGACAATCTCCCTGAGAGTTTGCAGCGTCGCTTCCGCACGATCCAGGAATGCAGGCATGCGATCCTGCACGGTGGCACGAATCGATGGTACCGACGGCACGTAGGGCCGAGTCGGTTTGAAATCAAGAGACATCGCTGGTGGAGGATTCTTCGGCCTATCGAGTAATAAGTACGCCTCTCCTGTTATCGGGTTAGGGACGATCTGGGCGCGAAGGTTGCGGGCGATGCCTCCAATATCGGCAAGCTTCTGGATTCGGCTGACGTTGAAGCCAATGGTGCCGAGGCGGTTGAGGAAAACTTCGAAGTCGATTTCGACGGTGAACTCGCGTGGATCGACGCGTAGGTCTGTGACGCGGCCCACCGGCACGCCTCTATATCGAACCTGGCTCGAAATGTCGAGTCCACTAATGTTCTCGTTGGTATATGTGACCATACTGATCACGGCACGGCTCCTCATCCGTTTAATGAAGAGCACCGCTGTTGCGAGGACCACGACCAGTACTACTACGATGAAAAGGCCAAGTCGCGCGTAGCTTCTCTCGACTGTCATTGGGTTACCCTCCCCTCGCTCGCGGCCACGCCGGGCGACAACCGCATAAAGAAATTGTGGACGAATGGGATTTTCGATTCATCGCGCAGCTTGCGCGGATCGCCTCGCGCGACAATTCCTTTCGCGGCTTTGTCCAGCACAATGCACTGTTCGGCCACGAGAAAAATGCTCGGCAGCTCGTGCGTCACGATGACGACCGTGATACCTAGGTCGCGGCTGAGCGTGAGGATGAGCTGGTCAAGCTCGACCGCCGAGATGGGGTCGAGCCCGGCGGACGGCTCGTCGAAGAACAGAAGATCGGCCTCGAGCATCAGGGCGCGGGCAATGCCGGCGCGCTTCTTCATGCCACCCGAGATTTCGCCCGGCAGATGCTCGGCGAACGCGCCAAGGCCCACGAGGTCGAGCTTGGCCTGGACGAGTTCCCGCACCATCGCGCCGCGTATTCGGGTCCATGCGGTTAAGGGCAGCGCAAGATTCTCCGCGAGAGTCATAGAGCTGAAGAGCGCGCCTGACTGAAAGAGCACGCCAAAGCGAGGCATGCCCTCGTAGCGAGAGGGTTCTCCCATGCCGTCGATGTCGATCCGCCCGGCCTGAGGCTGTTCGAGTCCAATCAGATATCGCAGTAGCGAGCTTTTGCCGCAGCCGGATCCGCCCAGGATAGTGAACACCGTTCCGCGCTCGACTTGAAAGGTGACGTGCTCCATCAGAACCCGTGTTCCCCAACCAATGCGCAGGTTATCAACCGTAATGTGTGGTCTTAACGGAAGCATATTCAGTTGCTCAGGAGCGCTAAGAAGAACGTAAACACCGCGCTGATCACGATCACACCAAAAATAGCCAACACCACGGCGGTGGTAGTCCACGCCCCAACAGCGGCGGCCCCGCCGCGTGCGAGCAGCCCCTGACCACATGCGATCAATCCGATCGCGAGCCCCAGAAACGGACTCTTGATGAGGCCTGCGAGTAAGTGGCCGGGAGTGATTGCGTACATGGTCGCCTGGACATAGTTACGTGCCGTCATGTGCGTGATAAGGACCGTGGCCCCCAGGCCACCGGCGAGGGCCAGCACGTTGCCCACCCAGGTCAAAAGCGGCACTGTGATCGCGAGCGCGAGACAACGTGGCACGATCAGCCATCTCACTGGGTCGAAGCCAATCGAGCGCAAGGCGTCGATTTCCTCGGAGACCTTCATCGTGGCGATCTCCGATGCGAGACCAGCGCCTGATCGCCCGGCTACGATGATCGCGGTGACAAGCGGTCCGAGCTCCCGGAAGTGCGCGACAACCACCAGCTCGGGGACATAGGCGACCGCACCGAAACGTCCAAGCTGCGTAATACCAAGAAATCCGATGATGACGCCGACGAGCAGGTTGGCGGCGCTAGTGACCGGCAGAGCGTCTGCACCGATCTCTTGAATCAGCCGGGGCAACGAATGCCAATCAACCGAGCTCGGTGCAGCGACCGTTTTCGGCAGCGCGACAGCACAACGACCCGTAAAATCAAGTGCGTCTTTTGCTTTGCCAGGCACCTGAGCAGCAAGTGCGCCGATCCGTTCCAGTGGACGCATCGCGGCCGTCTGAGGCGTTGCACCGCCAGCCCGGCGCCGGCGATAAAGCGCGATTAGGCGCGCCGCTTCGGGGTTGTTGCCTTCGATAACGTTGGCTCGGCGGCCATTCGAGTCCAGTTGATCGAGCAGCCGTGCCAGCAGGACCGCGCCCGAACCGTCGATTCGATCGAGTTGCGTCAGGTCGACATCAATCGCGCGACACCCACTCACACCGGCTTCGACCCTCTCCACCGCCCTGGCAACCGCCGTCGCGTGGGCCAAATCGAACGGACCGATCGGTATCAGACTCGCGTGGTCTCCTTCTCGGTCGGTTCGGACGGCGACACTCATTGCACAGATACCCCGACTTCAGTAGGACATATCGTCTACGTTTTGTTGAGGTCGTCATCCTTGTAATACTTGGTCCCCTGCAGCGTTAACTGTAGAGCAAGACCGTTCTTAGTAATTTGGTAGACCCAGACGCCTGGAGCGATCTCAACCGCTCCCGAGTAAGCAGCGCCCTTCTCTCCAGCTTTGGCGGCAGCATCCGTTTGCGCCGAACCCGACCAGCCAGAGTCCAGAAATTTTGCAAAGGCATCGTCGCTCTCGAAAACAAAGATCACTCGATAATCCTTCACCCCCACGCCCAGACCGGCGCCGCCCGAAATCATCTTCATGAAGGTTTCCTGTTTGCTTTTGGAGTTGACGGCCACTCCTGCGCCTCGCGCGGTGCTCACCAGTAGAAGGTTTGTTCCCATGTTATTGAAAACTGCATAGCCGGCTGACTTCTGGATAGCA
>JBLNFG010000727.1:0-10411 GCA_050263495.1 Myxococcales bacterium
GTAGACGTCCATCGTGAAGCCGTCGCTGTCGGGCTTTGATAACTCCTCAGCGATCTGTCGAACAGCGAGTGCCTGCTGGCGCAAATAGGCTTTCCGCGCGTGGTGGCTGGCCAGGAGTCGCTTGCAGGTGTCTGCTTGCTGCGCGTGGTAGCGAGCAATCAGTTGCTCGCTGCGCGTCGCGCGCCGGCAGAGCTCACCCATACAGTTCTTGGGGATCACCTCGAGCAGGCTGTCTAGCGACTGAGCCAGATCCTCCGCGTCGACAGGCGATAGGGGGGAGCTCGCTGGCGATAGGGGGGAGCTCACTTGGTACCGCCCTTCGCGTGATCGAGCCCGAGCCGGTACCAGCGCGCTGCGTGTGAATCGACCTTCCCGCCGCAGCGACTGCAGCGGTAGTCGCGGAATAGGTAGGAGCCGTCCTTGGCTGGACCCGCTGCAGTCTCCTTGACTCCGGCGAACTCGTGCCTGGGGCACGCGTCGAGCTTCGCGAGGTTCGCCCGAACCTCGGTCAGGATCGAGTCAACGGCTGGTCGACCCAGCCCGGACACAGCGCCAAGGGCGTCGAGCACGTTGGGCTTGGGCGCGCTCATGCCACCCTCCTGGCCAGCACGTCACGGTAAGCAAGAGCCAGCGACCATGCGGCCGGAGATGCCGATTGGACTGTAGCGTTTACTGTAGCAGTCGACACCGTGTTTGGGTGTTTTTCGCCCTCTGGCGCCGTGTGCTCTCGGGCCTTTTTCCCGCTAAATTGGCCTTCTTCGAGAGCTCCCGGTTTGGCTTCGTAAACCGCAGGTCCCGAGTTCAAGTCTCGGAGTTGGCTCCAGAGAGAACACGTGAGAACGACGCGAACAGCGGTTTCTCCGTGGACCAAACGTGGACCAGAGACACTGACTCTGGTCGCGTCGTAACAACGTCCGACGTCAGCCAATGGGACGGCGATCGGCTGCGCGCCCTTGCCAAAGTCTACCTCCGGGCCGTGGCCATTGGCGCCCCTGCCACTGAGCTCGCTGAGACGCTCGCGAACGCCGTCCTTAGCAGCGAGTTGGTTGGGGCTGGCGAAGGCCGTCGTAGAGACCACCGAACATCGGACAGGCCCTGTGATGCGAGCATTCTCCCAACCCGAATCCGAGTTAGGGAGCCCAAGAACAAGCCCCTCAGTGGGACAGTGGACTTCTGGGACCGCTGGTCTGATAGGAATTCTCCAAACTGTGTCGCATTTGCCCTCGAGTCGCTTCGTAGGCAAACACAAGCCTAGATCCATCGCACGACTAACACCGTCGATCGCAATCAGTCATTGGGTGTCCCGCGCATTCCCGCGCGAATACTGCTCAAGCAGGGCACGTTCGTGCGCTTTCCGGAGATCCCGCAGCACCTCCCCCAGCCCCCTTCATCGTCGTCACTGTACTGTGATCAATCACCGGCTCGGTTTGTTGAAGAAATCGAGCAAGGCATCGGCCGTGATCCCCTCGGCGTCGGTTGCCCAATTGCGCCAGCGCAACTGGTTCGGCAAAGTCCTCGATTTGGTCTAGAGGGCCGACGGTGTGCTGAACTTCCATGACGCAACACTGCTGGTGTTGCACGAAGACGGTACCATCGGTTCCGTGGCCACGTTCGACGAAGCACTCGCACGGTATCCGTGGTTTATTGCCTGGGACTGACGAGCGCCACGCCCCGTGGCAACTGCGTGGAAACGGCGCTTCTGTGAGTGCCGTGGTCACGCCGAACAGACCAACAAAAGCAAACCCGCGGTACTCGCGATGCCACACCAACGTAAGGCATCCGTTCGTGAACCACCTATCTCGAGTTCGACCATGCCGTGCTGGGCGAAGCGGTAATCACCGCGCGCACCAGTTCACCGCATTCGGCAAGGGGCGAACAGATCCGCGATCGGCGTAACCACGTCGGACGCTCGACGGGTCGAGCTGGCAGTCGCGCTCGAGCGCATCACTCGCTCGTAGCGATTCTATCGAAACGCGGAAACCTTTGGACCCGCCACAGTCCGACGAATCGCGGGCCGGACTCTTGGCTCTTGGCGACCTCGCTCAAAGCCTTCGTCGAGCCGTAACAATTCCCGTTCGCTCGCGACAATGGACCAATTGAGTCAGCGAAGGATCCGTTCTCTGCCTCACGAGTAAGCAACTGACGCTGACCAAAGTGCTCCTGAGTGGAAGAGCATCGGTTGGTCGTGGAGTGACACTGGCTACGCAGAACTAGTCAGTGACGTGCGCAGCCTCGCGAGTCGCAGCATTTTGTTCGTCTCCGCGAGTCCCCGACCAGACTCGGATCAGCGCAACTTGGAAGACCTCTATGCATCATCGTACGAAGTCCCTACTCTGCCTATCTGCACTGCTCCTGACCACAGGCTGCGGGAGCAATCAGCCGACGACCGAACCCAGCGTGGGCGGGGACACAATGGGTGGGAGCTCCAACCTTACGGGCCCTGCCGGCGGGAACGGAGCACTTGGCGGGCAAGCGACTGGCGCAGGCGCGACCACAACGGAAGTCCCCGCGTCGACGGGAGGCAACTCCAGCGGAGTGAATGCGGGCGGCACTCACTCCATCGTTAGCGGCACGGGCGGCGCTGCTTCCTCAAGCGCGACGACAGAAATGGGTGGTCGATCGTCAGCCATCGCTGCAGGAAGTTCGACTTCATCCTCCCCTGGGAAACCTTCTGGTGGAACCAGCGCACGTACCTCCGGCGCTAAAGCGATGGGTGGCACCGCAACGGGCAGCACTCTAATGAACGGCGGCAGCGCCTCCGCGCTGGGTGGCGCGTCGGCAACGAGTGGCACCATAGGCAAGGGCTGCGGCGCTGGCACGTCCACATCGAACGACATCGTCGTTAACCTCGGCAGTCTGCAGCAGAAAATCACCGGCTTTGGCGTGTCGTCTGCCTGGGCGGGCAGCTACGCCGACCCATCGCATGCGGAATACCTTTGGTCCACCACGAAGGGAGCCGGCTTGACGTTGCTCCGAATCCGGTACGGCGATGGGCTCGCGATTGCCAAATCAGCGGCAAGCTATGGAGTCACCGTGTGGATGACGCCCTGGGGTACTGGTACCAATGGTTCTCCAGGTGGCGCCTTCACCACTACTCAAACCAACCCCAACGGTTGCAAGGGCAGTATGCCCGTGCTCACGAACCCATCCGGGTTCGCAAATGCTCTTGTCACCTGGGTGCAAAACGCCAAGACCCAGGGAGTACCGATCTACGCCGTATCCGCCGGCAACGAGCCAGACAGCTGCGGTATCAACCAAACCACCTCCTATTCAGCTGCGCAGATGGCCACGTGGATCGAAACCCTGGGTCCGGCCATGGCCAATATCGATGTGAAGCTCATGGCGCCCGAGACAATGAATTGGTACGGATTCCCGGGGTACTTCACAGCCATCAAAAATAACGCGCTGGCCTATGGGTACGTTGACATCTTTGCTGGCCACCGATACGGCTTAGGTCCGGACAGCAAAAACTCCGATGTCCTCACAGCCAACAAGGCAATTGCGGCCGACACCTCCAAGGAATACTGGCAAACTGAGGTCGACACGGGAACGGCGAGCGGTGACTCCAGCGGCGACGGCATTGCAAGCGCGCTCTTGATGGCCAAGCAAATGCACGCTGATCTGACGGTAGCCAATCTCAATGCTTGGCACCTTTGGTGGTTGTACAATGCCAGTGGCAACGGCGGCTTCCTCTTCGACACAACCAACAAAGTATGGTCCAAGCGACTCTGGGTACTCGGCAACTACTCGCGATACGTGCGCCCCGGGTATAAGCGAGTCGCCACGTCGGGAGCGGTTCCGTCCGGAGTGCTGCTCACAGCGTACACGAACCCAGCGGATGGAACCGTAGTGCTCGTGGCCGTCAACACCAACACGAGCGCAGCGAACCTGTCGGTGTTCATCACGGGTGCTGCCCCATGCTCGATGACGCCCTACGTGACTTCATCGAGCGACAGCCTGGCTTCCAAGGCCTCCGTTACTGTTAGTGGGTCGCGCTTCACATTCTCTGTTGGCGCTCAGAGCGTGACCACCTTCGTCGGTAAACCGTAGCCCTACGACGTACCCGGTGCGCCCCAGCGGGGCCCTTCGGGCCGAGCTTGTTCGAGCCGCGAGTTGTGATCACGCGCGCAGAAACTCGGACCGAAGTGAACGCCAGATAGAATCCCGAGCGAACTAGACCAAGCGCCCCAACTCGCGACAACAAGATCCATGAACAGCAACGACCTGAACACAAGTGTTAACTGCCAACGCTCGGGCGTCAGTTCCGTTGCATCCTTCGCGCTAGCGTTATGGGCGCTCGGATGCTCGCCTCAGGCCTCCTCCGGGAGCGGCGACGGAGGAGGGAGAGTGGTGATGGGGGGTGCGAGTAGTCCGAGCAGCACGGGGAAAACCGCGGTCTCCGAGGGAGACGGGAAAGTGGACACCGTAAAGGCCCTTGGCGGCTCGAACAGCGCGGGCGGCCGCTCGTCGGGACTCGGCGGTTGGCAGACTGGTGGTGCACAATCCGGTGGCCTTGTTGAGATGGGCGGCACGCAGTCAGTTGGAAGCATGTCCAGCGCAGGGGGTCGCGTTTCCTCGGGCGGCGCCACCGGGCAGGGCGGAACCACGACAACGCGCGGTAAGAGCGCCACGACTGGGACCACGTCGAAGGGCGGTGCAGTGAGCGCGGTGGGTGGCTCAACCGCTGCGGGAGGCTCGAGCGCCAGCGGCGGTACGTCCACCGTCACCACGACGGCCACAGGCCCCTGCGATATCTACAAGGCGGGCAACACTGCTTGTGTCGCCGCGTTTAGCACGGTACGGGCGCTCTACGGCGCTTACACTGGGAGTCTCTACCAAGTGAAGAAATTGGACGGAAGCACCAAGGATATCGGAGTGCTTTCGCCAGGCGGTGTTGCCGATGCCGCAGCCCAAGACGCCTTCTGCACCGGCAGTGGGAGCTGCACCATTTCGATCATCTACGATCAATCGGGCAATGGAAATCATCTCACGAAGGCGCCCGGCGGCAGCGAAGTCTATGGTCCCAATGACGACGTGGAAGCTATCGCCGATGCTCTGCCGATCAAGATCGGCGGCCAGAAGGCATACGGGGTTCATGTGGTCGGCTCCACCAGTTGGACGGCAACGGGGCAAGTTGGCTATCGCAATACGAATACAAAGAGCATCCCCAAGGGCGACAATCCAGAAACTGAATACATGGTTACGGATGGGACGTACTACAACGGCGCGTGTTGCTTTGACTTCGGCAACGCGGAGATGAAGCCGGTCGCAGGCGGTTACGGCACCATGGAAGCCATCTACTTTGGGAGCTGCGACTGGTGGGACAAGGGGACTGGAACTGGTCCCTGGATCATGGCGGATCTCGAGGTCGGCGTGTACGGCTGGGGCGGTCCCACTGCCTACTCGGATGCCAATAAGAACGGCAACCGAGTCAATCCGAATGCTATCTCGTTCGCGCACCCGTTCGTTACGGCCTTGCTCAAAGGCAATTCCTCCAAAGCGACCAATGGCGGACCATTCACGCTCAAAGGAGGCAGCGCACAGTCGGGCACCCTCACGACGCTATGGGACGGCGCCTATCCGGTTGGTTATGGTTCTCCCATGCAACGGCAAGGGGGCATCGTTCTCGGTATTGGTGGCGACAACAGCAGCACGGCGCGCGGAAACTTCTTCGAAGGTGTCATTGCCGCAGGGTACGCGTCGACCGCAACAGACGAGGCTGTTCAAGCGAATATCGTCGCTGCTGGCTATTCGAAGTAGCTGTCCGCAGGCGCAATTTCCAACGGGCACGTCGTTGCCGAGAGCTTCCCAGAGCGTTACGAACACGACGCCGTCAACATCGCTCCAAGAAGCTCATCGACCGAGTCACCGGCCACTGTGACACGAATGAGGCACCGCTAATTCGCCTTTTCGGCGCCGTGCGCTCCTCCCGAGAAGAAGCAGTGCGCACACGCTGCCTAGCCGCACCCACCAGGAGTCGTGGTGGGTGGAACCTGGGAGCTGGCAATTGCAACCGGATCCACCCGCGGACGAACCACCCGCCGCGTCCTGCCCGGTCGCAGACGAACCGATGGTGCCTCCGATCCCCCCGAGCGGCTCGGGGTTGCCAGTTCTACCGCCCAACCCGGCGCCGTTTGCCCCTGCTGCGCCGGCTGCACCCGCCGCAGCGCCAGCGACGGTGAGCTTGGTCTTCAGCCGAATGTCGGTAGCAGACGCCCCAATCCGCAACTCGAAGTCGCCTGGCTCGAGCAGCCACTGATGCGTTTTCACGTCCCAATACGATAGGTCCCGTCCATCGATCGGGAAGCTAACCGTCTTCGTCGCGCCGGCCTCGAGATGAATGCGCTCGAACCCCGACAGCTGCTGGATCGGCCGCTGAACACTCGAGTCGAGATCACGGACGTACAGTTGAACCACCTCATCGCCTGGCCGCGAGCCGTCGTTCTTGACCTGAACGCTGACGCTCACCTGCCCGCCTGAAGACAACGTGGAGGGAGTCACGGACAGGTGCTCGTAGCTGAAGTGCGTATAGGAGAGTCCGTGCCCGAACGGATACAGCGGCTCTTCGCCGTAGTACAAATAGGTGCGCCCCTTGCGGAGATCGTAATCGCCGATCGGTGGCAAGGTCGCGTCGACCTTGTACCAAGTTGCCGAGAGCTTGCCGCCAGGGTTGTAGTCGCCGAACAAGACATCCGCGATCGCTGTACCCTGCTCCTGCCCGTCGTAGAAGTTGGTAACAATTGCAGGAACGTTGGCTTGCGCCCAATCCACTCCGAGCGGCCCCGCGGTGACGAGCACGACGACGGTTTTGGGGTTCGCGTTCACGACGGCCTTCAGCAGCTCCAATTGCGCACCGGGCAGCCCCCAATCCGGTCGATCCATTTCCTCCTGCAAGACACCAAGGCTCGTTCCCAAGAAGACCAACGCCACATCGGACTGCTGCGCGAGGGCGACGGCCTGATCGAGGGCCGCTTGATCCTTGGTACTTACGTCCCTCGTGCCCGGCGCATAACCAATATCGACCTCGTTTGGTGCGGACGCGAACTTCCCGCGAATCGCAACGAGCGGCGACACCCTGCGGGTAGGGCTGCCACTATATCCACCAAGCATCACCGTATTGGCGAGCGGACCAATGACCGCGATGGAATCGAGGCTGGTGCCGTCGAGCGGCAAGAAATGGGCGTCATTCTTGAGCAGAACCACGGCTTCACGCGCCGCCTCGAGCGCCAAAGCCTGATGCGCTTGGGATTCAACGACTTCCACACCAATGTCGCGATATGGAACGTCACTCGACGAGTCAAACTCGCCGAGCAAGAACCTAGCACGTAGAACCCGCGTCAGAGCCCGATCCACCGCGGCTTCGGTGGTCAGGCCTTGCCTAATCGCGTCACCCAGAGCCGTCGGGTATGTCGTACCGCAATTGAGATCGGTCCCGGCATTCAAGCCGGCGGCTGCAGCTTCCGCTGCAGTGGATAACCACTCATGCCCAGAATAGATGTCCGCAATCGCGCCGCAGTCGGAAACGACGTATCCGCTGAAGCCCCACTCCTGGCGCAGAATATCCTCGAGCAACATCGTGTTTGCCGATGCAGGGACGCCGTTCACCCGATTGTAAGCCGACATCACACTGAAGGCCTTGGCCTGCCTCACCGTGGCTTCGAAGGCCGGCAAGTAGTACTCACGTAGCAGCTGCTCGTCGATGTCAGAAGAACCCGTGTGGCGATTGTACTCGGAGTTGTTCAGCGCGAAGTGCTTCGGAGTCGCGACGGTCTTCAAGTAGTTCGGATCATCGCCCTGCAAGCCTTGAACAAACGCGACGCCCATGGCGCTCATCAATCGTGGATCTTCGCCGAAGGATTCTTCATTGCGACCCCAACGCGGATCGCGCGCCATGTTGATGACCGGCGACCAATACGTGAGCCCCTTGCCATCACGCACGTTAATCCCACGTGCCTCGTCGGATATCGCCGTTGCGACACGTTTGACGAGCGCGGGATCCCAGGTGGCTCCAAGGGCAACCGGGCTGGGAAACGAGGTCGCGGCAGTGGCCAGCACTCCGTGGAGCGCCTCGTTCCAGTAGTTGTAAGCGGAGAGCCCCAACCGATCAATCGCCGGCGCTTCGTGCTGAAGCTGCTGGATCTTCTCTTCCAGCGTCATCTGCCCGATCAGCTCGGCAATGCGCGCGTCGTACCTCGAAACTGCGTTTGGTTCGATGGGCTGGGCGGCAGCGGCTACCGCTTCAAACCCAGCATCCGCCGATCCGCTGCATGCCGAGAGCCCGAATACGGCCTGGAAGAGTAACACGAGCAGGGTCGGGTTCAGCGAACAACGGAGCGCCTTCGTCATGCGGCGAGACTACTGTGCCGTGGTACTGCTTGCCAACGGCTTCGTGCTCCTCTGCGCTATCGCTATGGTCGATCCAGGCATGATCCACATGGCCCTCGAGCGAGATGCCGTCCGCCTCCCCAATTTGCACCAGCGGAACGTGTAGCCGACGCAGCACGATATTGTTCGCGCGGGTGAGTCGAATCCCGATCCGGCTAAACTCGACCCCAGCCCCAGCCCCAACAATGGAGATATTCGTCACATCTCGAACATCAATCCACTCAAGGTTCGGAGAGTTGTCGGGACTGATCGTGTTTTGGACGACGATGGTGAGCGGCTCGGAGTTCATCTGTTGCCGGGCAATCGCGGCCTGAAGCTCAGCTCCCGAGTTGACCTGAATTCGAGCGCCTCCCTGGAACTCGCTCTCCCCGTCCCACGCAACGAGAGCCGAACTGAGCGATGGCTCTCCGGCGCAAAATTGTGAAGTGCACCCCACGTGTTCACGGTCGGAACTCGAAGTGGCGTCGTTTGCTGTTTGCTGTCGTGACGGGGCAGCCTCAGCCTTTGGCACAACGGCGGAAACCGCTTGATTGCCGCAACCCAAGACAGAACTGACTAGGAGTAAGCAGAAGCACGCGCCACGCGTCATGACTGAAGTCCTTGCTAATCTGAAGCGAACCCTGGTTCGCACCCCGTGCTCGTTGGGAATCGCGCCGCAACACGAGCAGTGACGTGCTTGCCGTTTATGTTTCTCAACCCCGAGGCGATCTGTCTTCTTTTTTTGAGGCGATCAGACTACCTCGCGCAGGGCGTGTCGAGCGTTCTCAGCTCAGCCCGAAGACGCGTCTTTTGCGCGTTTCGCTGACGCCCCATGGGGCAAAGGTGCGCAGCAGCCACCCTACGAGCGCTCGTTCGTCGAGTCCAAACCCACGAAAACTGTTTTTGCTCGATGCAAAGCCGTTTCGCTGCGAACCTCAAATCGCTGCGCGAATCGCTGATATCCCCTGGGACTCACGATACTAGATCGCTGCGGTTCCGGCAGAAGCCGATGGTCCAATGGGCGCAGCCGGACACTGCGTACCAGTCACCTTGCCACCGATGCAGAAACAGCCTGAAGCGTTGGGACAAGCCCCGTCACCGCCGCTGCACCGCTCACCTTGGAACGTATCCGGCAGACATGTTACGGGCGGTGCGGCGCTCGAACTAGAACTAGCGGCGCCGCCTTCACCCGCTGCCCCGCCTCGCCCGACGTTGGTTTCCCCACCCCGATTCCGCGGGTTATTTCGCGTGCTCGACGAGCCTCCCTGACCCAACGCGCTACTGCCACCACGCTCCCGGGAACCACCGTTTACTTCCAGTGCACCGCCGCTGCCGCCCTGCCCGAGCGCGCTGCTACCGCCCTGCATGAGCTGCGTAGTTTGGATCGCCCCGCCGCGTCCCAATTGGCCACCCTGAGCAAAACGGTTTCCACCCGTGCCAAGGCCATTCGCCCCACCTTGCGCGAACCGATTGCCACCGAGGCCTAGGTTGTTTGCGCCACCGAAGTTAAACGTGTTCGTGTTGGTTTGCCCGTCGCAACGCACTCGACAGCTGGTCCCACCATCGCAGACGCACGAACAGCTCGCGTTCTGACTGCAAGCACCGTTGCGCGGGCAGAAGGCGTTTACTTGCGGCGAGACGCCTCCCACGCACATCACGGTTTCCTGGCTGACCGTTGTGGACACCGCCGAACTGGTGTTACGCGTGCCATTCGCGCTCCCACCGCGAGACGCCGCACTTGGGGTACTGCCGTTCGAGCCGCCGAGCTCAGCTCCATTGTCGCCGCTGTCTTCGTCATCCTCCTCAGTCTTCGTACACGCCACCGTCAGACTCGCGGACATGGCCGCTAGAACTAGTGCTGTCATCAACGCGCGCATGGCAAGCCTCCAACGCAGCTACCAACAAAGGCGATCAGGCACTGGAAGCAGTGTATCAGCCCGTTCTCGCCAGCCCAGCGAGTTTGCGGGTCTTGCACTGCAAGCACCGAGCGACACCCATTCGGGTATCAGCGCGTCCTACCTAGTAGCGCGATTCAATTGAATTGATG
>JBLNFG010000728.1:0-4440 GCA_050263495.1 Myxococcales bacterium
AGCTCGGCGTAGACTATCAACTCGTCACCGATTACACGGCCATGCTCGTGGTCGACGATGCCACGTTCAAGGACTTGGGCATTGAGCGCAACAACCAGCAACGTACGGCGAAAGAAGAGGCGGCCCAAGCTACCCGCGACAACCAGCCTGCAGTCGATTACAACGTGGGGACGCTGGTGGAGTCTGGCAGCGTGACAGATTCGTCCTCGCCCGTAAGCGCCACCGGTAACGCTGTCGATACCAATTCTGCCGCTCGCGCTAATTCGGGCAGTAGCTACTACGGCGACACAGCGGGTGCGCTCGGTCCGTTCGAGTTGATATTGGGCGTACTTGCCCTGGCAATGCTCCTCGTATTGCGGCGTCGGCCCCAAATCGAACTAGAGTCGATCTAAATCGAGGTGTGTGAATGGCCGCCGTTCGATTCCCTTTCGTTGCTGTAAGCCTGGTCTTCATGAGCGGGGCGATCCAATCCAGTTCAGATCTCACCGACTGGCTAGAATTCGATCTGTGCGCGAGCCTGCGCGGTGAGATCTGGCGGCCATTGACTGGTCATATTTGTCACTATAACCGGAGTCATTTTGTCGGAGACGTTGCGGCTTTCCTGGTTTGGGCTAGTGCGGTCGAGCTTCTGTCGCGACGAATGTTGGTGGCGGCCCTGGCGGGCACACCGCTGGTGCTTGCGGCATGGCTATTCTTGACGGGCACACCGCCACTGGTGTACCGCGGTCTTTCCGCGATTGACTGCGCCCTCACGATTCAGCTCCTCACGGTCGCGTTCTTGTCTGAGGAGGCACGACGTAGAGTTGGGCTGCGTGTAGCGCTCGTTGGAATGTTTGTGATTATCGTGCTCAAGTCCGGATACGAATTCGCGACAGGACACGCTATTCTAGCGCCGGAGTTGGGCGCCAACGTACGCTTGCTCCCCGCTGCGCACGTAGTGGGCGTTCTGGTGGGCGTCGGGACGGCATTCTGGCAAGCGCCCCGTACGCGACGTGCGGGGCTGATATTACAATGCACCTTTCCGAGATTATTTCCGGCATCATCCAAGACGTAACAGCTTGTAGACGGCCCTCTTTTGCTCAAGCCGGGGTTCGTCGCGCTACTGACTCTTCGTCATCGTCGCTGGCCCCTTGTGAAGACTTCGCCGTGCGCTCCAACATCGTGGAAGGCCGCAAACATCGAGTAGACACAGCTGCGCTAGGCTGCCTCAACCGCCTCTGGCAAGAGGGGCGGGGCAGCCCTGCTCAAGCTCTCAGCGAAGCTCGCGCCCCGTCTCTGGTGTTCGAACCACAGGCAAGCGCTTCTTGGCCTGCAAGCGCGGGGTTGGGACGAAGTCCGTGAGGACATCGTTTTCCTTCACACGTGCCACCCATTCTGCAGGCCATCCCATGTCATCGATGTGCGCATAGTACCAAGAGCCCCGTACCAACCCAAACAGAGAAGCCGTGACGTGATTGGGATTTAGCCCGAGTTCCTCGATCAGATCGAGTACGGCGCGGCGATCGGATTCCACTTCTCCCGGAAGTCCTACGATGAAATTGCCACTTACGACGATATCCGCCGCGAGCAAGTTACGAACGAGCGTGCGAACTTGCGAGAGCGTCGCTCGTTTGTCGATCTCGAGGAGCATGCCTTCCGTCGCTGCATCGAACCCGATGAACACGCGATGCATCCCACCGGCACGTAGGGACTGACATTGCTCGAGATCGAGACCCGAATCGGGACGCATACATCCCTCCCACTGTACGCGGCGCGCCAATTGAACGGACAAATCGGCGAGGGACGTCGCGAGCAGAAGCGCACGTTTCGGTGCGATGGTGTCATCCACGAAGCTGATGGGCGCACCTGGGACGCGCGTCTGCACGTCCAGAACCTCGGCAATTATCTGCTCGATGGGTTTCGTTCGGTAGCCTCGATTGAGCCCGACGTAATTGCAGTATCGACACCGCGCCCAACAGCCCCTAGAAGCCTCGAGGGGAATCAGCGGTAGTTGGTCACCGCAGCAATACCGCTCGAGCGGCATCACCGAATAATCTGGACTGGTGGGTGCTGGTTTGCCCAGGGGAGGACGCGGCGCGCCGCGAACCCAAAGCCCATCCATGTCCCGAGGCAGCTCAGCGGGATGCCGCGCGGCACTGACGATAACCTCGTCACCGGGTCCGAGTCCCACGGCGTCAAAGGCCGTGAAAAGAGCCGAAACGTCCACGTCGGAGGTCGCGATGGTCGTGCAATAGGGACCGCCGGCGAGAAACTTCGTCTGGGGAAGGATTCGCCGCAACCGATGAGCCAGAGCCGCGGCAGGAAGTAGCTGCCCCACGTGGCTGACCGTCATCGCTACCAGATGCGGCTTCATGGCAGCGATTGCTCCGATGTGCTCACTCATCCATTGATGCCAGAACGCCGCCACCGCAGCTCGGGGTTCGGCGCCCGTCAGCTCGGCCATGCGCACACGCGAGGAGTCGATTCCCGCGAGGTACCGTTGAGGCCCGAGCAGCGGGCGCGCGGACATTCCGAGCGAGGCCGCCAGCGCATACAGTGCAGAAACGCGGTTCGGCGAAGACCGTCGGGCGCTCTCGGGGAGCGCCATCAAGGCCTGGAGCTGCGCACGCTCTTCCTCCAGATTCTCCCCGACGTTTCCTTCGGAGTTCGGGGCGGACAACGCGCTCGTGAGCTCGGTCAGCGTCTCATCTGCGTGAAGCCAGCCATAGAAATCCAAGTTGATGTCGAAGAACGCACTGGCGAGCCCAGCATGTCGAAGTGCGCCGGCGAGCACCGCAGGTCCGAGCGGAGGAGCATCGATGGTGTCCCACAGCGGTGGAAAAACGAGGGCCGTCGTCTTGGTTGAACCGTTCCCCATGAACGCGCCAGCTTAGCAGAAACGTTCTGCGGGAGTTAGCTGACGCACCATCCTGGGCTCAGCCCCCCGGAACTCGACGGCGTTGTGCCTTCTGGGGCAACGCGTTGGTACTCGGCCGGCGCGTAGAGGTCCCCAACCTCGTGGTCGCGACGCACAAACCAAAAACTGGCACTTGGCGGTTCCCTCGAAACTTGCTCGAACTGCTGAGTCCCACTGGGTAGAAGCGAGCCGCACGCAATGGTCCAACAAAATGCTACTCGGGTCTAGGGGGTGTCCACGAAGGTCCGCTTTCGTGGTTGGGGTTCTTCGAACACCGTAGGAGACTAGGCACCGTTTGGCATGACCAACACCATGGTCAAATACCCAGGCCGCACTTGTACACCAGCGGTGCCTACCAGCCGATTGCTGGAGGACATCGTCGACGTGATGACCGCGCCACCTGCCTTGATATTCACGAACCCGCCTGCGCCGGTACTATCGGTCGCCCGCGCCGTGCGTGACGGCAAACCACCTTCAAGAACGTAGGATACGGTCTGATCGTCCGCAGGCTGGCTAGCAAGAACCATCCCTTGCGCTGGCCTTCCGAGGCAATCCAAAGCCGTCGTCAGGATTGCGGAGCGCTCGTCTCCGAATGACGTTACCCCGAACTCGCCAAACATGGTTCCAATGAAGCTAGCGGGTACGAGCGGCAAGGTGCCTGGTGCTCGCTGCTTGCTCGTACTTGGCGGGAAGATGAGCGTGGGATAGATCCCCGCACCTTCAACCATCAAGTACCCATCGAAACCTGCTGGCATTGCCACGTCGATCTGGCCAGCCTCATTGCTCCGATATTGCGCAATAGGGAACGCACAATTGGCGTCGAGCTTTGCGCACTGCGTTAGACTGAGACCCGCCAGTGGCCTCTTGCTCAGCAGATCCACCGCGTTGAAAATGACGTGAACCGTCGTGGTAGTAGGCGGGCCGGAGGCGGGACGGTCGAGGCATGTCCAGGTCTCGTCGACGATTGGTTGGCACAAGGCCTCGACGCACTTCGAGTGAGCGAATTGAGGCCCACGCTCGCTGCAGTCGCTATCCGTCGTGCACTGCACACGGTCCGTATCCACGTACAAGCTGCACGCTGAAGTCGCGCCGCAGAGTGCGAAGCAGAGTGAGAATAACCAACGGTCTTGAGTCATGTGACACTCGCCGACATCAGACATAATCGCCATCGGTCCCCGATGACGACGGGAGGATGTTGAAGCTGGCAGACAAGGGGAAGACGCGGCGCATGGTAGCAGCGATAGCGGGGACGACATCCTAAAAGCGGCCGCTCATGTGCCAAAGAAGGCCCTTGTGCCCCTCGATGACGGGCCCCCAAGACAGGCCTGGGCTTGCGAAGGATGACTGTTTTGGCTTTTCAGGACTCGATGAAATAGCAAAGAACAAGGTGCTTGCAACTCCCACGAGCGTCGCGGCCCCACACACGTCGGTCAGCAGCGCGTTGCGCTTCACATCTCGACGAGCGTCATCGATGAGCGATTGCGAGCCAGGATAATGATTGAGCGCGGCATCGTAATCGCTGTCTGCCTTGCTCGTAAGCAATC
>JBLNFG010000729.1:0-16289 GCA_050263495.1 Myxococcales bacterium
GCGCACTTGCGAAGGCGAGCCAAGTTGTTTCTATGCGCAACGCTGCTCACCCTACCCTCACCCGGCGGAGCCTTCTGATAGCGGGGTTGCTATGCGTGGCTCCGCTAGCATTGGCACAGGCTGCAACCGCGACTGAAGCGGCGAAGCGGCCGCGACTCGTAATTGTACCGCTGGGCAGTGGTCTAACTCGGCAGGGGCTCGAGTTCGTTCAACAATGCCTAGAAGCCTTCTACGATTTCGAGATAGAGGTCGGACCTTACCAGGCACTGCCCTCTCGATGCTACTACGCTCCGCGCCGACGCTATCGCGCTGATAAGTTACTCGATTTTCTTGAAGCAATCGCGCCAAGAGACGCAAGTCGCATCGTGGGATTGACGGCTGTCGACATCTCGACGACCAAAGGTTCCGTCTACGATTGGGGTGTACTCGGACTGGCTACCATCGATGGTCGCATTGGAGTGCTTTCGAGCTTTCGTTGTCAGCGCGGGGTTCGGAGCGATAGCGATGCCCTCGTACGATTTGGCAAGGTTGCCGTGCACGAGGTCGGCCACACCCTGGGACTCGAGCACTGCCCAACCGTCGGTTGTCTCATGGAAGACGCAAAGGGAACCGTAACAACCGCCGATCGGGAATATGACCTTTGCCCCCTGTGCCGCGCGCGCTTGAAGGCGCTAGGTCGTGAGGCGCGCGTGCAACCACAAATTCCGTGGCCGCGACCCACTTTCCAGAGCAACTCGCGTTAGTTGAGCCAGAAGGTCGCCGCACGACCGCTGGATGCACAATCCGTGCGGAGGCAACGGAGCTGCCCCACTGTCTCCCTCGAAGATGAACGAGACTTGCGCTTCTTCCGAGCAACATGACGAACGTGAGAGGTGCCTAAGGCCGCACCGCGAGCGCACCCTGGACGGTTCGGGCCAGAGCATCGGCGGTATAGGGCTTGGCGAGCCAAGTAAGGCCTCTGCTTACGGCAAGTTGTGCTCGTTCCGTTGGTGCGTGACCACTCGCTACTATCGCCTTCTGGGTCGGAAACCACTCCCGAATTTGTTCTAGGATTTCGAGCCCGTCACGTGCCTCATTCAGGATCATGTCGAGGATCACCAAATCGTAAGGACTCGTGCCTGACTCAGCCGCTCTTCGAAAGAGCTGATAGGCTTGCTCTCCGCTGTCCAGGGTTTCCACGCGATAGCCGAGGCGAGTGAGGACGCGCCTTCCCGTACGCAATTGCACTGGTTCGTCGTCGACAATCAGCACCCGAGCATTGCCAGCGATTTCTGCAACCAAGGGTCTACTGCTGTGTACTCGCTCCGGTACGCCCGGCAGGTAGAGTCGAAATGTAGTGCCCGTGCTCTCCGCACTCACTACGTCGATGAACCCCTCGTGTTCCTTCACAACGCCGTGCACAATTGCCAAACCGAGCCCCGTTCCACTCGTTTCCGTGTAGCGTTTTTTGCTGAAAAATGGCTCAAACACCCGATCGAGTTCGGACTTGGGAATACCTCGACCGTTGTCCGCGACGCTCAGCACCACATAGTTTCCGGGCTCGATCGTTTCGTAGCCCACGAGCGGCTCCACGACGCGGGTCACCGATGTGCTTACCTTGACGTCGCCATTGCCCGAAATCGCCTCCATGGCATTTCTGACCAGATTGGTAATCGCGCGCACCAAATGTGGCTCGGAACCGCGTATCGTCGTTATCTCCGGCGTCAGCTCAAGTAACACTCTGACGCGGTGTCGTTCGTCTTGCACGAATCGAACGGACCCGTCTGTCAGACAGTTGGCGGTAAGCCGGTTGAGATCGAGCAATTCGCGCTCGATTTGACCCTGCCTCGCTAAGGTGAGTAGGTCCTTGATCGTCTGCGTGGCACGCAGCGATGCGGCCTTGATGCTCTCGATGTCGTTCCGAACATCTGCTACCGCTGGCTCCGGAAGGTTCCACCCAGCCAAATCACGGAGCATGATGTCTGGCAGAGCCACCAATGGGCCGAGTACATTGTTGAGGTCGTGCGCAACACCGCCAGCGAGAACGCTGAGAGACTGCATGCGATTGGTGGTGGCCAACCTCTCTTGCACGCTGCGCTCATGGAGCGTCGTCTTCTCAACGACTTCGTGATGCAGTTCCACGCTGCGCAGCGAGGCGCTGATTTGATCTCGAATTACGTCGTATCCAAAGTTGCTCGAGAGAAACTGGAACACCGCCACCCCGAGCAGTTGCCCTTCGAATGCCAACGGGAATACCAGCCAAGAGCAGGCATCGGATCGTGACCAGAATCCTTCCGGCACGAGCTGGTAATCCGGAAATCGCTCGGACGTCGTGGTACGCACGGCGCCATCGAGCACGTATACAAATGGCTCGAGTTCGTTGGAGGTTCCACCGACGTAACGCGAAAGGAATGCAGTAGTGACACCCATTTCTGGCAGATTCTTCTCCAGAACGGCCTTGAGCGAGGGCAAGTCGAGGGCAGCCGAGGACTGTTCACCTGCTACTAGCAACTGAAGGTAGTTCTCGTCGGCTCTGACACGGTGCAGCGCTTGCGCAGTGGTGCTGGCGCCATTGATCTGTCTACTTGCCTCAAACCAGAGGTCTTCCAGCTGGTTGGTGCTGAACGGGCGTAATTCACTTCGAAGATACGAGATAACGTCGTGAAGCATGCGGTAGTTCTGGTACTCAGCGTGGGTCGGCCGCTGCAGCAGGGCTCTGACTTGGCGCTGAAATGCGCCGACGTTACCAGCGAGCTCCGCCTGCAGCGTCGCAAGCATTTCGGTTACGTCCCTAGCGCCCTCAACTCCCTCCACTTCCATGCATTCCATCAGCGTACGGCTGATCCGTGCGGCATCGCGTTCTAGAAATTGGATCGCCCCAACCGGCGAGAGCACGATATTGGCAATATCCCTTGAAACAACTTTTCGTTCACACCCGCATGAATGACGCACCACGAACTCGGTGGGCAGTTCGATACGCTCGGCAACGGGGCGCCCCTCAATCTGGTCGAGAATAATCCGAATCGCGGTCTCAGCCATGAGCCTAAAGGGTTGGCGCACGGTGGTGAGCGGCGGGTTGCCAGCTTTCGCAAGCTCCAAGTCATCGAAGCCCGTGACGGGCAAGTCTCCGGGCACCTGGAGTCCGCGTTTCAAGAGCAATTCGATCGCGCCGAGTGCCATGTTGTCGTTGGCGGCAACCACCGCATCAATGGGCACATGTCGTTCCAGAATCTCTTCCATCGCGGCATGCCCTTCTTGCTTGAAGAAGTTACCCACAGCAAGCAGTGCTGGATCGATCGCGAGCCCATGACGCACGAGAACGTTACGATACGCGTCGAAGCGCAGATCCGACTCGGGGTTCGCTGGCGCTCCCATAATGAACGCCAACCGCCGGCAATGGTGTACTTCTATCAAGTGTTCCACCACGTCGGTCATACCGCGTCGATTATCGACCAAGATACTCGGCACGCCTGGAATAGCGATACCGATGCTACATTGCGGAATCCTAGGCCATCCCTGAAAGAACTTGAGAATCCCGTCGGTACCGCAGAACGGGCACAAGCAGGTAGACATGACGATCATCCCGTCCAACGTGTCGGGATGCATCAGCTGAAAGATCTTGTTGTGAGCGGCAGAGTGCGGGTTCGGCTCCTCGAGCGCGCGACCAAAGTAGAACAACAGATCGATACCGAGCCGATGAGCCTCGGCGTGCAACGCGTTACGGAGCTGTGTTTGGTATCCGCGACTGAAGAAGTTGATGTAGTCGAGAAGAACGCCAATCGTCGCTCGTCTGGTGCCCCTCCCAGATGGTTGACGCGTGCTGCTTTCGGTTCGCGCTAGGGCGATGAGCGGCGGATCCTGAGATGGCGAACTCATGAAGGAAGGGTCGGTCCAGTCCAACAAACGGCAGGTTGCGCTATCGAGTACAGGGGCCCTATGAGAAGACCGCGCACTCAGCGCCCACACGGTCCGACAGATTCGAAGTGCGACGCGAAAACAGCAACTGTCCCCGAGTGGTCGTGACACCTACCGAGGGCTCGTCATCTGCACGCCAATTGCAACTGAGTCGATCAAGCCGGGGCCCGTCTTCGCA
This sequence comes from Myxococcales bacterium, assembly GCA_050263495.1. Taxonomy (GTDB): domain Bacteria; phylum Myxococcota_A; class Polyangia; order Polyangiales; family Polyangiaceae; genus FEN-1139. The sequence goes on from JBLNFG010000729.1 coordinate 4,073, forward strand.
TCAAGGCCGATCGCTCGCACGGCACGACGGGCGAGTTCGGCCGTCTCGGCGCGTACGGCGTTCGAACTGGCAATTCAAGCCGGCCATTTCGATTGAGCGACACGACTCCGCGCGGGCTACGACCGCCAATCGGATGCAGGTAGGCGGCAATGCCGCACTCGCCCAGGATTGACGAGCGCTTGAGTTTGCATGCCCGCGGCCTGGGACGAAACCGCAATCGCGAGCGGCTGGGGCGAAAGCTCTTCTTAGCATTCCGCGCTGGTTCTCGGGCATGGGTCGTCATGGGGATGCGTCGTGAGCCGCGACGACTTGGCTTGCTCATCAGGTTCTGATAAACCCGCCGCATGCGGTTTGGGCGTCTTAGATTCACACTTCTTGCGGCGGTTTATACGCTTCCCGCTCGAGCCGAGGATGCTCCAGCCCAGGGCGTGCGACTCTCGTTCGTACGCGCGGAGAATGCCTCGGGATGCATCGCGCTGACGGCACTCGAGCAGGAGCTCGCGCGGCGCATGGGCCGCAACCCGTTCGTGGGTCTGCCGCGACAGTGGATCGAGGGCGTTGCCACGAAGACGGGAGCTTATTTCGAGGTTCAGCTGTTCGAGCGCGATGCAGAAGGGCATACGGTGGGCACCCGCCGCTTGCGCGACGCGAGCGGTGACTGCAGGAAACTCGACGACGCGATCGAGCTAGCCATCGCGTTGATTATCGATCCCTCGGTGCGGCTGGCTCCTCTCCACGCGGCGCAGGTCACGCCGAGCTCATCGGTAACTCAGCAAGCGCAACCTCGAGCAGCCGAATCCACTGCGGGACCGACAGCTCGTGCAGATGCCAGTGACTCGCTCATTGGCGCGCATGCGAGCTCGCCGCCCAGCACCGGAGCCGTGCCACTCAACGAGAGAAGGGCTAGCAACGTACAACCCGAATCGCAGAGTGCGGACGTGGTGACGATGAACGGTGGCGCAGCGACTGCACCAGCCACTCGAGGGAAAGCGCCGGAACAGCGCGATCCCTGTGTCGCGGTCGCGCCACTCGACGTGCACGAGCGTCAAGTGACGTCGGTGAGTCGGGCCGCTACGTCCGAGCTCACGCCGGTGGCGCGCGACGACACAAACAACACAAACCTTCCGAGTGCAATTCCGGTGTTCGTCTTCGCTGACGCGGTGCTGGCCTCAGGTGTACTTCCGAGACCCGCACTTGGGATCGAACTTGGCACACGGATCGCTTTCGAGCGCATGCAACGCTGGTCGCTGCGCGTTGGAGGTCTGTTTCTGCCACAGCAGCAGGACACAAGCGCTCAGGGCGACTTCAGTTACGGTCTTACGGCACTCGAGCTTGGACTGTGTTTTAACACACACGCTCGGCGCATTACGGGCTTCGGTTGCGCTAGTCCGGGGTTTGGTGCGGTGCACGCCGTCGTGAACGCGCCAGCGCCGTTCGAGCCCGGCGATCGGCTATGGTTTGCGGTCCGTATCGAGGCCGGAGTCGCAATTCAAGTCGCGGGGCCGGTTTGGCTCGAGGCGCGCGGGTTCGATTGGATTGCCCCGCTCCGATGGCAGTTTCGGGTCAAAACCGAACAGGGACCGCGCCCCGTCTTTCGTCAGAACGGGTTCATGCCTGGCGCGGCCCTCGGGCTCGCTCTGAAATTTGATTGAAGCGCTGGGCACCAATCGGCAATAGACAAGTTGTTGTTTCGATCGGTTCGAAGGATCAGGGCTAGCGAAGATACCCATGCGGACGAGTCCGAGCGGCTCGATTTGACCGAAATCTACGAGCAAAACGCGGAATTTCTATACCGTAGCCTCTACCGGATGGGGATCCCTGAAGCGGATTTGCCGGACGTCATGCAGGAAGTGCTCTTGGTGGTACACCGCCGCCTGGATAGCTACGACCGGGATTGTCGCCTTACTACTTGGTTGTTTGGGATTTGTCTGCGCGTCGCGGCCACGGCGCGGCGCACACGACGGAGGCGTCGCGAAGACTTCCTGGATGCAGGCGAACACGGTCCGGAACTCGTCGAATCCATCGATCCAGAGCGCATCGCGTTGGCGCGCGACGCGAGGCGGCAACTCGATCGCGCGCTCGACTGTCTATCACCTGATAAACGCGCCGTGTTCGTAATGTTCGAACTCGAAGGCGTCTCCTGTGGGGAGATCGCCGAGCTGCTCGGCGTCCCGAAGGGCACCGTCTTCTCCAGACTTTCACTCGCGCGCGAGGCGTTCCTACAGGCATTGGAACGCGCTAGTAAGCACCAGGAACACCCCCGACTCCTTAGAGGTCTGCCATGAAGGAACCACTGCGGTGGCTAGACGACGCGAGCACGTCGACAAGGTTGCGGGAGGTCCTGAATGCGCGCGGTTCATTGCCGATCATGCCAAGCGCTTTGCGTAAGGATCTGCGGACGTATGCCGTTGGACTCGCTGCACAGGGCGTGGTTCAGACAGCTGCCGGAAGTTGGATAGCGAAGGGCGTGCTCTCGAAGTTTGCCGCAGGCACGTTAGTAAAATTCGCGATGGTCGCGGGGCTGATGGGTGCAGCTGGGACCGCGGGCTATGTAGCAGTTGGGCATCGTTTGGACCAGGCGCAAAGCGCGCGGGAGCCGGGTGCGGAGCAGGCGCATCGAGAGGCAACGGGTGCGGTGAAGCAGCCGATCATCACCTCGCATTCGAGTGCTAAACGGTCGCTTCCGGTCGAGGCAAGCCGAGACACACCCGACAATGCTCAGCGTGAATCGACCACTGTGCAACCGCAGGCAACGCCAGCTTTAGCGGCAAGCTCGCCCGACGGCAGCTTGTCAGACGAGGCGCAGCTGCTGGAAACCGCGCGCGAAAGCCTGGATAATCCGGCACGGGCCTTGGCGCTGGTCCGGCGCCACGAGGTACGGTATCCGAAGGGCCAACTTGGCGCTGAACGCGATCTGATCGCAGTCGATGCGCTGTTACGTCTCGGTCGCCGCAGTGAAGCGGAACGCCGGGCGGCACCTAGGCTGAAGCAGGATCCGAACAGCCTGTACGCCAAACGGCTGCGGCAATTGCTCGGCAACGAGTGAACGGGCAGCAGCGCACGCAAGGCCCCGAGTGTATGGCGGTATTGGGTAGAGCGCTGGCCTTGAGAGCCGGCATAACCTTGGTAAAGCCGCATTCCGGCGTCACGAATCGGTCACGGGCCGATCCGGGCGGCGGTCGAAGAAACAGGCATTCGAAAGGGCCCGCACTTTTTTTGAAGCGAGGCGGCGTCGCCGGCAATCCACGTTTCAGTAGGAGGATTCACCATGCGGTTTCTTAGCATTCTTACGAGTTTGTCATTGACCAGCCTCGCGGCGTTTGCCTGCACCGAAAACGCCGACATCGCACAGGACCGTCCGATTCAGGCCACGGGAGGAAGTAGCCAAGAGAGCACGAGTCGAGGCGGCGCAACACAGACGAGTCCCGGCGTCGGTGGCGCAACACAGACGAGTCCCGGCGTTGGCGGTGCCACAACGGGCGGCGCGCCGGCGGCAGGTGGTGTTGCCGGGCAAGCCTCAGAGGATGATCTTCGAGCCGATATTGAGCCCATTACGACACCGGACATCTCCGATAGCGAGTACGCCGCGTTCATTGCCGATGCGAACGCGTTCGGTTTGGATCTGACCCAGCGAGTGGAGGTTACGAACGCGCTCACCAGCAAGAACGCCGTCTTCTCACCCGTCAGTGCGCAAATCGCGCTAGCCATGGCATATGCCGGTGCCGCGGGAGAAACGGCCACGGCGATGGCCACCACCCTGCACGATACCGTCGGCCCAGCGAAGTACCACGCGGGCAGCAATCGCCTATTGCGCGATCTCGCGAGCCGAAACGGTCAGGTGAGCCCGCGCAGCAGTTCGCAACCGTTACGGATCGAACTCTCGCCGGCCAACTCGCTCTGGGTCGAACGAACGCTGTCGATCAAGACCCCATTCCTGAACACCCTCGGGCAGCACTACGATTCTGGCCTGCGTCGAGTGAACTTCGTCGATCAACCAGAGCCGTCCCGGATTGCCATCAATCAGTGGGTAGCCGATCACACACACGACCGAATCACGGATCTATTGAATTCAGGTGACGTAGGCAGCTTGACGCGATTGGTGTTGGTCAATGCGCTGTACCTGTATGCGAACTGGGACGAGCTGTTTCGCGTAGAGACCACCTCACCGGAAGTGTTCCACAGCTTGGCAGGACCCGAGGTGCAGGCGAATATGATGCACGCAAACCGCAACCTAGAGTACAAAGCCACGGACGCGGTCGAAGTCGTCAGACTTCCATATGCAACTGGCAATCTGTGGATGACGCTGGTTCTACCCAAAGCAGGCCAGTTCGAAGCCGTGCGAGCGTCGGTGACCGGGCAATCGCTGGCGGAACTTAGCGCCGGATTGGCGCCGACCGACGTCAACTTGGCGTTACCAAAGTTCAAGATCGCAACGGACCAGCTCGATCTCAACGCGGCCTTGTCCCAGCTCGGCATGCAGGCAGCGTTCGGGAATGCTGCTAACTTCACAGGCATCACGGATAGCCCACTGTTCATCTCGAAGGTGGTTCAGAAGGCATTCATCGGGGTGGACGAGAAAGGGACTGAAGCGGCTGCAGCCACGGCCGTGATGATGTCCGGCTCCGCGATCATAACGCCGATCCCTCTCGCCTTCGATCGGCCCTTCTTGTACTTCGTCCAGGATAAGACCGGGCTGGTCTTGTTCGCGGGACACGTCGTAGATCCGACGATGTAGTAGTACGACTAGGGTTGCGGAAGCAGCGACGCTAGCCGGACTTCTTGAGTCAACAAATGAGCTACGGACGCTCAGAGTATGAGCGCCCGTAGCTTCTGGTTTAGTCGTTATCCAACTCAGCGCGGCTCGGTTCCGCCTCCGCAGTTGGCAAGACGCTCTGCCATCTCAGCGAGTTGCCCCGAGGTACAGATCCCAACCAGCGTCATGTCGCGATACGCGTTCAGATCGCGCTCGGCGCTGATGATGTGACAACCAGCCTCAAGCGACGGGACTCGCGCATAACCGCCCTCGGTCTCGACGGACTTCGGCATGAGATCGACATAGATTCTCGTCGTACCTTCGGGCACGGGCACCTGTACGTCGGCCTTGGTGTTGCCCGGGATCTGGACCGCAAGTTGGAAGGTACCCGCCGCGCTGTAGTCGAAAGCCGCAGCGATGGTGCCTCGAATCGTTGGAACAGTAACTGTGGCGTGCTCCAGACTGCCGGGTTGGGGCTTCACTTGGACACTCGCGTAGCCGGCTTCGAGCGGTTGGATACCAAACAGCCCGGAGGGAACGACGAATGCTGGCGACGCAGCCCACGGATGCGAGTACGTGAGATTACTCTTCATCGACGGATCCCAAGCCTCGGCTGTCGCACCCGCGCCCAGCTGGATCATGTTCATCCAGCTTGCCGTACCGGTGGACGTGAGCAGCTCGAGCGCGGCCTGATCGTAACCCGCGCGGTACAAGCCATTGATGAGGAAGGGAGCCCCGTATACGCTACACGCCATTCCGCGCGAGGCCAGGTACTCGGCTACACGCGGAGCTTCGCTGTCGTCGGGTACACCGAATGCCAGCGCGAAGGCGCTCGCGTGCAACGAGTTGTGTCCGGTCTGAGTTCCGCTCGCGTCCATGCCATCGTCGTAACGGCCAGTGTCCGCGGAATAGAGCCGAGTGTTCATCGCTGCGCGCAGCGCCTCGGCGCGAGCCGTGTAGGTGGCCGCGTCGGCAGCTTCACCAATGGCCGTCGCAATTGCCGCCATGTTCACGTAAGCGCGATAGCTGAGGGCATTGACGACGGTGTTGTACGGTTGAAACACGTAACCGTCACGCTGGGATTGCGGCCAGTCCACGATGTCGCAGTCCGTCGTGCTGTTGCACCCATTCGAGCCGGTCGTCTTTCGGATCAGCTGCGTCTCACTGTCGAACCAGGCGTCCGGCAACTTCGCCTTCAAGCTCGCATAGGAGTCGAGCAACTGCTGCGTTTCACCGGTTTGGCGCCAGGCATCATGCACCGCCAGAATGACGTAAAGCGGCCATTCCGTAGGCCATGTGCGATTGGTCTTGAAGTAGTCAATCGAGTAACGCCCAAGCGAAAGGTCGTCCGCTAGGTACAAGGTTGACAACAGTTGCAGGTACGCGTCTGCCTCGTAGTCTGCGCGCTCCCGAGTCCAAGAGTCGGTGTAGAAGTTGACATTGAGTGCCTCGATGCTGTTCTTGGATAGCTGCCAGACGCTCTGCAGGTTCGCGTCGGACGCGGTGAAGGTCGCCATCTTAGTGTCGAACGGGTAGACGAGCGCCAGCGCCTTGAGATTGTCCGCAGTAATGGGTTCGGGTGCGCCAATGATCTCGACATAGCGAAACACGCGCATACCCCAGGTCTGGAACGTCTGCGCGCCATCCCGCAGCTTGTAGAGATCTTGATAGGTGTTGCCGGTATTCAACTGGTAACGCACCGTGTTTTCTGCCGAGGTCACTTCACCGAAGCGCACGTCGACGGTGCTACCAGCGGTGCCCGCCAAGACATCGTACTTGATACCACCGACCCAGGTGCGGCCGAAGTCCACGAAGTAGTGGCCCGGCGCCTTCTCGACGATGGTGACAGGAGCTTGGAGTTGTTCCTGCACCTTGGCCATTGGGGCTGCCGCTAGCGCGCCGAGCGCCGCTTTCTCGCCGGCATTCTGCCAGGCACTGTCAACGAACCCGGGGCTGTCGAATCCATACGGGAAGTAGCGCGCGTTGAGGTTCTCCTTCGGCGCGGCGTAATAGCTGGTGCCAATGCTTCCGGCGGAGGGGAACGTGTAGTCGCCCGACTGCGTCTTCCACGTGCCGTCAGTGCCAATGATCTCTCTGGTTCCGTCGCTGTGATTCACGACCAACTCAGCTTGAAATGCCTGACCACTGGTCGCATAAGCGGTCACCGCGAGCGCGTTCGCCCCCTCTTGCCGGAGCAGCGCCGTGACGTCGAACCCGTCATAGCGGCTCTCGCTCCCAATCGGACGCGTCGGGCCGAGCCCAACGAACTTTCCGTTCAAGTAGAGTTTGTAGACGTATTGCCGAGACGGTACGGCATTCGTACCCGTGGCGTAAATCGTCGCCCAGGTAATCGGCGTGTTGTTGAGCGCAAACTCCTTGCGCATGAATGCCCAATCGACGCTTAGGCCCGAATTGAGGCAGTTGCTGGCGCGGGGAACCTGCAGCGCATCACCACTGACACTTCCACAGCTAATCGTGCGGTCACCGTCGGTGAACTCAGTCTGCAGCAGAGAAGCCCCATTCGCATCCACGAGCGACAGATCAGCAAGCGATCCGGACTCGTAGTTGCCCGTGCGGACGCCCACGCCACCGCGGGAGAAGGTCGAATCTTGGAGCGTGTTGACGAGAACCCCGTCGATGAAGGTCTGAATCGTCGAACCGACAGCCTCGATCCGGACCTCGACCTGCTTACCGAGGGCGAGAGTTCCGGCGGGAAGGTTGACGGTCTGAATCACGCTGAAGCTGCCGTTCACTAGACGATGCGGGACGAGCCGGTTATCGCTGCCGCGAAACTGCCACATGTACCCATTCTTCGCGTCTGGCGATCGAAATCTGATCCCGAGTGCAACCTCCTTGATCGTGAGGTGCGAGGTGAACGTGTAGTCGGTCCAATTCTGGTTGACAGGTACCGCCCAGATGGGCTTGGAACTTGCCAAGATCGCGCCCGGGCCGGTGCCGAAAGACGCTGGCGTCGACCAGGACGACCGCTTGCGATGCGCATCCCGGGTTCGCACGGTCCAGAAATAACGCTGGGACGCGCCGAGCGCGGGTCCGGAGTAGCGGATGTCATTCTGACGCGACGATTCGATTTTCCCAGAAGCCCAGATGTCTCCCTCTGCGGCCTCGGCTTTAGCCAGTGTCGACGAGACGCGGATTTCGTAAGCAGACTGCGCGACGCTATTCACGTGCCAACCGAAACGAGGCGTGACGTCGAGATCGACGGCGCTGGCAATGCCATTGACGGTCAGATGACTGGGGCTGAGATCGAACGCTGGGCGCCCCCCCTTTGCCCCAATGCCGGTAAAGGTAAGGAGTGCAGCCAAAGCGACCAACGACGCGGGCCGACGAATCGTGCTTGAGAAGCTCATTGAAGACCTTTGGTTAGAGTGGAGAACAGAAACCACGCACCGTCGAAACGGCGGCCCCCCGCAACAGGGCATCATTGAACATTGTGAGAAGTACGCAACTCGATTCTTAAGCCTTTCCACGTTCTGACCAAAGTTAGTGCGCACCACCTGCGAATGACGTGCTGCTGCACTGCAAGCAAGACAGATTCGCGTTCTCGCTCGGCAATGATTCAGGTCTCAATCCTCCAAATTCTCTGGCAGCAGCGCTCAAGATCGAGCTTAGTTACATGGGACCACTCGCGGTTACCGCGACTCCGTTTGGATGCGAAAGCGCTCCGAATGGCACCAGTTCTGCGAGCAAACGTCGCTGACAGAAATGGAATCACGAAAATTTCGCGTTCGAAAGTCACGCCGACTCACCTCCGCTGTGCTCAAGCGAGCTTCCCAGCATGGCACTCGGTCTGTCGCAAGCTCGACTAATGAGTAAACAGAGACGCGTGTGCTGACTGCGAACGTCGGCCGCCCAAGTCCGATGTGCCCGCTGCTCGCAGGCGAGGCACAGCTTTCCTGGGTGCCCTCTGAGAAATCCCCTCAATTTCTAGCGATAGAATCACGCAACTGTTTCACGGTGGGTCCGATCAAAAGAGCAGATGGCACAGGAAGGGCAGAAGATCGGAAGTTCTTGGGGAAGGGACGGACGAGGTTAGTCGGTGCGCTCATCGAGGTGCATCGGCATCTCGGTCCAGGGTTGATGGTGTCTGCGCACGCTCACGCCTGACCACCCCAAATCCTTTCGCCCTTCAGACCTTCTGTGCAATCCAAATGAGGGGATGCCTCAGGGGTGCCCTGGGTGGGCGAACGAGCGCCCAGCGCGAGCGAGCTCGCTGCGTTTGCGCGCTCGCTCTTTCTCATCGCGCTACTTCTGTCGCGCCGCTCGCGCAAGCACGGGCCGGCTCAGCACCACGCCAGTCCGCCAAGTGCACAGCTCCACGATGCACCAACCGGCAGCGGCGCAACGCTATCAACCGCACAGGCGTGCACCAACCGGCAGCGGCGCAACGCCATCGACCTTGCGCTGCCAAGCACCGACCGGCAGCGGCACAACGCTATTAACCGCGCAGCCGTGCACCAACCGGCAGCGGCGCATTCATGTGGCTCAATCCTGTGTGAGGCGCCCCCGCCGCGTTCTGCACGCATAACCGGCATGGCGCGCTGTGCCAGTCAGAGATATCCTTTCGCCATGCGTACGCTCGGGAACATCCTTTGGCTGCTGTTTGCAGGTCTCTGGCTAGCCCTCGGCTACGCGTGCTCTGGGCTATTGATGTGTGTGACGGTGATCGGGATCCCCTTCGGGATACAGGCATTCAAGTTGGCCGCATTCACTCTCTGGCCTTTTGGAAGAGATGTGGTCGCCACCAAAGGTGACGGCGGATGCCTCTCCGTCTTGTTCAACCTGATATGGCTAGTGCTATTCGGGTGGGAGCTGTTTCTCGGTCATCTCGCGAGTGGCATGCTCCTGTGTGCAACCATCGTCGGGATCCCTTTTGGCATTCAGGCGTTCAAATTGAGCGTGTTGGCGCTCTGGCCATTTGGGCGAGAGATTGTGGAACGCACAAAGGGATAGTTATCGACCATCGATAGGCCGAGCCCGACGAGCGAACGTACTATTTCTAAGGGCAAGCTCGCACGGAACGATAGATCTCGAGCTTCCCTTGGCGCTTCGACACGAAATACATTTCCTGATCGTCAGCCGACAACGCGACGTCGACGTCACGATACTGGCTATTGACCGACGTAAGGTTCCGGACATTCGCGAAGGCGCTCTCGACGCTAGATCGCGTTGCGTACCAGATATCTCGGTCCCCTAAGCCGTTCGAACGATCGGACACGAAGTAGATGGTTAGCTCGTCGCGTGAGAGCGTGGCACGCTCTTCCCGATAGTCCGTTGTGTTCACTCTATCTAGCGCCACAGGCGCGGCGAATTTGCCTGCCACGTCTTGCCTCTGCGCAATAAACAGATCAGTAACGCCGCTACGCGTCGAACTGAATACCAAGGTGAGGCCATCTGCAGTGATCGACGGGAAGGTGTCGTCGGCCGTGCTGTTCAGAACAGTGACCGGGCGAACATCGCCGAAAAGTCCGTTCTTGTTGGCGCGGCGTGCGGAATAAAGATCACGACCACCGGAACTACCCGGACGAGTTGAAGAGAAGAACAACGTCATCCCGTCGCTGCTAATAGAAGGAGTTCCATCCGCTGCAGTCGAATTGATCTCGGTGAGGGCCGTGGCTGGGTAGAAGCCATTCGTGCGGCTCGAACGTGTCGCGACATAGATATCCTCCTCCCCCTCACCGGGCTTGGCCGCAGAGAAGTATAACGAGAGGCCATCCGCTGAGAGCGAAGGACTGGAATAGCTAAAGCCTTCGGGGAGTAATCCAGTAATGGGCTCCGGAGGTCCGAATGCCCCTGGGCTGCATGGAGCGCCACCGTTGGTGCTCGTAGAGGCATCGCTCACTCCGCCAGAGCCAGCGCTAGCCTGAGCCGTTCCACCCCAATGGGAACCGGGGCTTTCACTGACTCCACCCGAGGTCGCTGTGCTGGGCACGTTCGAATCAATGCCCGAGTTGATTGTTCCTCCGGAACTCGTCGGGCTCGCAGTGCTTGCTGAGCCATGAGGATTCGAACTCCCGCCACCGCGACTCACCTCGCCCGAGGGCTGTGATGCCGTCTGCGATGCGACGTTTTCCGCGCCTCCACCGCCCTCGGAATTCGTGACGGACTCACCGGCAGAGCTGACGGAGCCCCCCGCATGACCTCCCGATGTTTCCTCAGCAGCGCTCGCCCCAAGAGCACCCGCTCCACCACCCTTAGGTTCGAGAGCGGCACTCGATCCGCTGCTCCGGGGTGCGCCGCCGGATGAGCTCAACTTGTCGGACGGAACGGCTTGGGATCCAAGGCCGCCGGACTCGAATTGGCAACCACATAATAGAAAAAGCATGAGTTGCCACTTGCAGACCCCAAATGACTGCCGACGCAACCTCGCCGACCCGATCACGCTTAGGGGCTGAGGAACTCGTCCAATTCGACCTTCGAATACCACTTTATCCTTTCATCCGGTTACGAGTCAGCGCCAGAGTCAAATCAAGACCAGTTGGGCGATGTCAGCACTCGTTGATCCAAAGAAAAGCGGCTGTACCAAGCGGCCCTAGGTATTCGCTTCGAACTGCGCTCTGTCAAGCAACGATCAAGACTCACCCAGATCGACCACCGGTCGACTCTGGAAAATTCCCCACGCACCAACTAAGGCAGCATAGACTCAAACTGAGCGCTGGAAAATTATGTGTTGAGCTTGAAAACTCCCGGGTCCAACGGCAACGCTGCTGAAAGCAATTCTGCTGGTACCACACGTACACGCAAGGACCCTTGCAGGGCAAGGACCCCGAACACATACCAACACTACTCGGTCCCGGTCTTCCCTTTGTGTCTTGTGCGTAGGGGCAGTAGCTTGGCAGCCGCGGAGATGAGAGCGCTCGGGTCGTACGGCTTAGACAGATAAGCCACGCGAGGTCCATCGATCAGTACATCGATTTTGCCGGCGTCCGGAGCATATCCGGATGTCAACAGAACGGGCAGTTCAGGCACGAGAGCGTGCAGCTCGCGCATTGTAGCTACTCCATCCATGTCCGGCATCACGAGGTCAATGATTGCGAGCGAAACGGCTTCACGCCTCGCCTTGAAGAGCTCCACTCCCTCACGACCGCTGTTGGCCGATAGGACCTCGCAACCCATGGCATGCAGCATTCGTCCACCTGACCGCAACACTAGCGGCTCATCATCGACGAGCAGAACGCATGCCGCCTCGAATACTCGCGGGTCCATCGCTGCGACCGGCGACATCCGCACCTCGGGGGTGTCAGCTGACGCTTTGGGGAACGTAAGAGTAATAGTCGTCCCTTCTCCCAATTTCGTGAATAGCGCGATCTCCCCATGCATTGCCTGCACCGTGCCATAGACCATGGCAAGGCCCATACCTGTGCCCTTGCCGATCGGCTTGGTCGTGAAGAACGGTTCGAACGCATGCTCTCGGACCTCTTCGTCCATCCCGCTGCCCGAGTCCGA
>JBLNFG010000730.1:0-6609 GCA_050263495.1 Myxococcales bacterium
CCAGTATGAAAAGGCGTCAGCTTCTGGATCCGCGCGCGGAGGAGGCCGGTAGACTGCGTCTCGTGTATGTGGGATCGCAGGGAGAGCTTCCCACCTAGGGGGATCTGCACCCGCTGCGAGCGTTCCCGGAAGTTTGCCGAAAGTTTTCATGCGCCTTGCGCGAAACCTCTCGCAAGCTGGCAACGAGTTAGTTTGGGAGCGTCGGAGCGCAACAGGCCGCGACCTCCCGAAGATTCGGCCACTGGAACAAACGGGTTTACCTCGGCGTGCGCCCAAAGCCTTTGCCGCGCCGAAGAAGACAAAAAGAACGGCTCTTTTCCTCCCCGGGGCCGGCCTACACCGGGCTGTGACACGACCGGGCAGCGTTGGGGGCCCGCCTCCCTTCTCGGCGTGCTTGTGGGTGACCAGAGCGAAACCAGCGCCGTGGCAGCGGACGACTGATAAGCTTTTCGAGCTACTAATCCGTGGTTCCGACACTAACCGACGCATCCGTGTCAGTTCAACCCTCGAAAAGTCATCACGACGTAGCGCTAACCCCTTCGGCTGGGGCACAAGTGCTGGCATTGCCGCAGAAGCAAACCGAAGAGCCCGATCTCATCGCTGGTTTGTGCCGTCGCGATCCAGTTGCAGCGCAAGCACTCTATACTCAGTACTCCGGGTTGGTGCGGCGCGTGCTCATTCAAGCCCTTGGTAGCGAACGCGACGTGGACGATCTGGTTCAGGACACCTTGATCGTCGTCGTGAATCGGGCGCCTGCGCTACGCAAGGTGCAGTCATTTCGCAGCTTCGTGATCGGGGTCGCAATTCATCTCGCGAAGAACGAGATCCGCCGCCGCGCTGTACGCCGATTCGTGGGTTTAGAGGATGCCCAAGAGCTCCCGCTGATCGATCCACACGATGCCGCATCGGCCGAGATCGGGCGCCACCTCTATCGGGCATTGGACAAGATGGAGACGTCATCGCGAATGGCGTTTGTCTTACGTTTCGTGCACGGCTGTGAGCTCGCCGAGGTGGCTCAGGCGTGTGATTGCTCTATTGCCACCATTAAGCGGCGGTTGGCGCGAGCCGAACACCGGTTTTCGAAGTTGGTCGAGGGTGACCCTGTGTTGAGAGAAGCTTTGCGCGATTCCTCGTTCTGCGCTGCGGGGGGATCATGACTTATCAAGAACTTGAATTGGCGGGTGAATTCATCCGGGATTCGGTCTCTACCGAACGTCCCACAGATCCATTAGGTCACGTCCGTTTTGCGGATGCCTTGGCAAGGCATGACGTGCGGAGGAAGCGGAATCGCACGCTGGCGGCCGTTGGTAGCACGTGTGTGGTTGGGATAGCCGCGGTCGTCACGACGATAGCGATGCAGCCCAAAGAGCTTACGTATCGCCTCGAGGCCACTTCGGAGCTGGGTGCCGTCGGTAGTTACATGAGTGCGCCGGCCCAAAGCCCCCTGAGTCTTCAATTTTCCGAGGGAAGTCGAGTTGTTTTGCAGCCAAAGGCGCGCGGCCGCGTTGCCAACACCAGCCGTCACGGTGCAACCATGGTGCTCGAGAACGGGCGCGCCCACGCGGACATCGTTCATCGGAATGACACGGATTGGAGAGTGCTGGCCGGTCCATTCGTGGTGGGGATCAAAGGGACGAGTTTCGACGTCGGCTTCGACGTGGTGACCCAAACCTTCGACCTCAAGATGCAATCCGGCGCGGTGAACGTCACGGGGCCAGGCTTATCGCAACCCATCGAGGTGCGAGGAGACCAACGCCTGGTCTTGTCGGCAAAGGGTGGAGAGCCACCATCTCACCATCCAGCGGAGAGCCAAGCGCCGAAGCAAGTTCCCGCATCGAGTACCTGCGATCGTGAGCCCGCGAATGTGCGGCCCACGGACGAGGTGCGGCCGGGGCCTCATGTCCGCTCCCAAGAGTCCGAAGGCGACAGCTTCGCCCTACTAGGCGCGCGCGGTCAGCACCAACGGATTGTTGAGCTCGCGGAGAAGCGTGGATTTCAGGTCTCGATGTCTTCGCTGAATCGCGCGGATCTGATGGCGTTGGCAAACGCAGCTCGCTTCGCCGGCAGGGCCAATCTGGCGGTTTCTGCGTACCGCGCGGTTCGTGAGCGTTTTCCGAAGACGCCGGATGCCGCAGCAGCGGCGTTCTTCTTGGGCCGATTGCATGAATCCAGCCCTGCGCAGGGTATTTCTTGGTACGAGCGCTATGTGGCCGAAGCGCCCTCCGGGGTTTGGGTAGCTGAAGCCCTGGGTCGACGTTTGGCAATCCTTAGCGAGTCCCAGGCTGGTCCTTCGGCGCGCGCCGCTGCCAAAGAATATCTCGAGCGCTTTCCTTCAGGGCCGTACGCCGGATTTGCCCGTAAGCTCTTGGCGCCTTGATTCGATTCAGTTATGTTCTGTCGTGTGTCGTCCTCTGGCTACTTTGGACAACCACGACGCTTGCACAGACCTCCATTGTGATCGTGGTGCCCCATAGCGCCAGCGACGATTACACTGCGTATGAGCATCGGCTCAGGTCGGAGTTGACAAGCGAGGGGTTTCAGCCCGTGTCGGTGGAGATTCAGACAGAGGTGAGCGCGCCGTTGCTAAGGCAGCATGCAAAGCGGCTCATGAGCCCCGCGGCGATATCGCTCGCAATTCGGGATCACGCGATCTCAGGTTGGGTATGGATCCAGTCCAAGGGCAACGGCAACGATCTCCTGCGTGCGGTGCCCGAATATCCCCTGAGCAGTCAGGCACCACAGATCTTCGCCGTCAAGGCGGCAGACGTGCTGCACGGGGGCCTGCTGGAACTCGGGTATCTCGGCACGTCACTCGAACCGCCGCCACCGCCGCGGACTGCACCCTCATCGCCTGCATCTGCATCGTCAGCCAAAGCTGCCGCTCCAGAACAGCCAGGGCAGGCTTCGACGTCCGCCCCGAAGGCTCTCCCGGACGCGACGAACGGGAGCGCGAACGCAGCCGCGCCAACACCCGCACCGCACGCGAAACTAACACCCACCCCTTCACCCGCACCGCACGCGAAGCTAACACCCACCCAATACGCATGGCACTTGCGCGGCCTGCTCAGTTTGGTTCAAACCACTAGCGGTTCACCACTCGAGCTGAGTGCAGCGCTGAGTGCAACGTATCATGTCCATGCGCACTGGGCGCTAGGGTTGACGGCGACGTACTTGGGTCGGTCGAGCTTTCGCACGGAACCTTTCCGCGGCGGGGCGGACGTAACGCAAGCAACGCTGGGTCCCCGGCTCGAGCTGCGGCAACCGCTCTCGAAGCGCCTCTGTGTTTTCGAGGCAGTAGAGGCGGGCGCGCATGGTGTATTCGTAGCGGGTGAAGCGACGACCGGCTTATTGGCGCATCACGCCTGGCTGCTGACGCCTTACGCGAGCCCGGCATTGGGATTGGATCTGAAGCTTTCGGGGCGTCTCTCGACCACACTTCAAACGGCATTTCTATACCCACTAAGGAGAGCCGATGTGATGGTGGCGAAAACCCGAGTGTCCGAAGCGGGAACCCCGGCCATTCTGTTCAGTGCTGGGCTCGAGGTGAACCTCTAGGTGCATCATGAACATCCATCAATCTGCCGTGGGTACGCTTACGCTGATCGGCTGCCTCACTGCCAGCCTCATCAGCAGTTGCAGTCGAGCCGAGATCATTGCTGTCAGCGAAGCCCAAGGCACGAGCGGTAGGAACTCCATTTCCAGCGTAGCGTCCGGGGGCGGTTCGGGAGACACCGAAACTGGCGGCGGCACTGGGAATGGGACTTCTATGGGCGGTGGCTCAAGCCGCACCTCGTCTACGGCCCCGTCCATCGGCGGCACTTCAGGGGCGTGTGCGCTTAACCTGCAACCTTGTGCTGAGTCCTCGAATTGCTGTTCAGAAAACTGTGTAGACGGCAAATGCGCAGCACGGCCCGCCTGCTATGGCCGAGCCAATGCGTGCGATTCGCCTGAGGAGTGTTGCAGCGGAATCTGCAGCGCTGGACGCTGCCTCGATTACCCAGGTTGCGCGTTGATCGGCGAGCCCTGCACGAGCAACAGCGAATGCTGTTCAACGGTGTGTGCTGATGGGGGTGCGGGCGAACGGACATGCCAGGCCTTGGACGGCTGCAGAACATTGGGGGAGCGCTGCACCAAAGGCGGCTCTGACGGCGAGTGCTGCTCCGGAACATGCACCACTGACGTCGCCACGGGGCTCAAGCGCTGTGACCGCGGTACCGACAGCAGCTGTCTGCACGCGGGCGAACTGTGTGATGACCACGGTGGCACGCCGTGCTGCGATGGTCCACCAACGCAGGTCGATCCGCGGAACCCTTACCCCCAGGTGCAGCCAGCGATTTGCTTTCCGACAGCGGTGGGACGCACCCGCTGCCTCGTCAAATCGCCCGATACGTGTTTCGAGCCCGACAGCCCCTGCCGTTTGGCGGGGGAGTGTTGCGTCTTCCCGCACTACTGTACACCGAGCCTCGCCGCAGGAAATCCACTTACGTGCAAGCTCGAGCGCACTATCGAGCAATTGATTCATGCGCCTTGCCGCGCGTCTAGGGACTGCAGATTGGGCGAGGCCTGCTTCGGAATAGGTGGGCTCGAGGGCGTTTGCAAACCTACGGGACTGGATTGCAGACAACTCGGGCAGACTTGCGCGGACGCTACCGGCTCTTGCTGCGATGGTCGTTGCGCGACCGAATCTGCGCAAACCTGTGTCGTGTCCGATTGACTCGCTGCGGCTCGTTCGCTGCGCTCCCTGCGCGTGGCATTCTGCTTCGTGTTGCTTCGGTGCTTGGGCGCTTTCGTCGCGTGAATCGAATCGCTCGGCGCGCTAGCGGACGCCCCGTGTCAGGTGCCGACGATTGTCGCCGTCTTCCTCCGCATCCGTCGCAGGCTCTGAGTCCACCGGCGGAGCCGCTGCACTGCTAACAGGAGGGGCGCTGAATGTCGCGGCAGGAGGCTTTGGGTTACGACCCAAGGCGGACACTCTCTTCTCTTGCTTGGGTGCTGCGTCAACGCTGTTCGGTGGGACCTTCTCAGCCTCGACTGTAGAGCTCGCTGGATTTGTTCGAGGCTGATCAGCACGGATTGGAGATGTGGCTTGAGCCACCACGTGTGGAACAACGCTGGGTGCGCTCTCCAGCTCCTTCGGTTGCCGTGTTCCCGAGCTCCAGATTCGAAACGCTAGAAAAGCCCCGGCCAGCCCCGTCAATAGCAGCGCAGCCGCGAGAACGACGTTGCGCAGGGTGCGCGGCGTTTCGAGCACGTGCGAGGCGGTACTTGACCACGGAGCATTCGTTCCCATGGGGCGCAACTCTGGTGGCGCGCTCGGCCTTTGCTGCACCAGTGGTGTGGCCGCGCCCGGTCCTGTCTGTCCTGTTTCCCACCGTGTCAGAGCCGCTCGCAATTCCGCAGCCGACTGAAAGCGATCAGCGGCTTGGCGTGCCATCGTTTTCGCGATGAGCTGGCTCAACTCAAAATCCACACTCGGGCGAAGTTCGTGTACCGGTTTCGGCGCCTCGAGCAGGATTTGTACCAGCAGCGGGGCCACCTCCTCAGAGTGGAACGGTAGCTGCCCGGCCACGCATCGATAAAGAATCACACCCAGCGAGTAGAGGTCCGTTCGGAAGTCGATCTCCCGAGAGCCCTGCACCTGTTCCGGAGACATGTAGTGCGGCGTCCCGACGGCGACGCCACTGCGTGTCAACGAGACGTCGGCCGGCTTACGCGCGTTGTCGGTAAACTTCGAGATACCAAAATCGAGCAGCTTGACGGTTTCCTCATCGCTGGCGTCGTGGCGCGCCAGAAACACATTATCTGGCTTTAGGTCACGATGAATGATCCCCGCTCGATGTGCAGCGCCGAGTGCATCCAAGATTTGTTTGGCGATCGGAAGCAACTGAGACGCGCTGAGTGTGCCGAGCCGCTGTAATCGAGCCCCCAACGTTTCGCCCGCGAGGTACTCCATGACCATGTACGGAGCGCCATCAGGTAAGTATCCGAGATCGAATATCTGTACGATATGAGGCGAGCCGATCTGTGCGGCACGCGCCTCACGTTCGAAACGGGTGACATCCTGTTGGTCACGGACTCTGTGCATCACCTTGATCGCGACTCGGCGCTCGACGCGGATGTTCTCTGCTTCGTACACACTGCCCATCCCGCCGGTGCCAAGCACGCGTACAACGCGGTACTTCTGATCAATGAGTTCACCAGGGAATAGCTTCACGGCAGCAACCTATCGCGCAGGAGCATATCATCGGATGAGCTCGGCGATGGCAACGCTCCCATTGGCTTTGCCCCTGGGACTGCAGAGCACGACTTGGCTCCTGGGCCGCCGCGCATCTTTACCTCAAGTCAAAGCCGAGAGCCCGCGGATACGTGGGACCACTTGCGCAAATAGCGCACTCTCGTGGCTCGTACTGAAGACGCGCGGGTCCCAAGGATAGCGCGCAGTGCGTGCGCCAGACATTTGTTCCCCACGTTCTCAATGGGAGCGCTCGACTAGTCCTCAATCAAGCGAATGCCAAGCGGCGCGAGGCGGCTGTTCGGTATCTGAGGTCGCGCGAAGGCGCGCAGCGCACACGTATCCTGTCCGGTGAAATGCCGGCTCGGATCGTTGGA
>JBLNFG010000731.1:0-4542 GCA_050263495.1 Myxococcales bacterium
CCGTGACGATCGCCCGAAGCGACCGTCAAAGGCAGACGACGAGGGACCATCAGCTCCCCGACTTCAGTGCGTCGAAGAGTTCGAGATCGGCAACTGGCAAAGACAGAGTCAACCGAGTTACACCAATCCCCTGTTCTTCCATCAATTTCGCAAGGCCAATTCCATCAAGCAGGTTGACGGGCGCTGCGCCGGGAGCATTTGCTTCCTCTTTCGCACCGCTCAAGACCTGCCCAGATGTAATGAGCCAGCCGGCGTTCGCCGGACCGTAGTGGTGGAGAGCCCCACGCAGTTCCGTAACCCGCTCGCGGCCAATCTCACGGCCGTCGCGACGTAACACGACGGCCGTGCGGATCTCGCCCGCCGCACTCAAGAGCTTACCCGAGAGATGCAACTCTGCCCCGTGCGTCCCAGGCCGACGTACTGGCACGAGCTCGGAAAACCCTATTCTCTCCAGTAATAGGAGGATGAGTTCGCCAAATGAGCGCTGCGGCAGCTCCTGCAGCTTCCGCAACAGTGCGCGGCGCGAGTGCTCGCGGTAACGCTCCACGACGGCATAAAGTTCACGCTCGACACGCTGCGTTTCCGAATCTACTCCCCACTCGATGAGCGCGACGCGTCTGTCGCCGAGACGGAACCGAGGTCGCTGACCTTGAATCTGTCGGCGTAGATTCTCGGCTCGCGCTGCGGCCTCGAGGAGGACTTGGCCCTGAGCCGTGTCCACGCCTAGTCGCCCCCGACGCTTGGCCGCCTCGGCAAGCCGCACATACGGAACAGGGCCAGCGTTGCGATCGTATCCGGACAGAAGTTGGGCGAGCGCGTCGGCCAAATCTCGCCCAACGAGTTCCTCGATAGGTTGCAGTGATTGCCGAGCCCTATCCTGCAGGTTGCCATCGGTGCGCCCCTCCCGCCCTGCTGTGGACAGGCCCATCCGCCCCTCTTCCCTACCCTCGCGATAGTCGCGTCCATCTCGAGGTTCGCGGAGCTCACGCGGTTCACGGCCTTCGCGCGATTCGCGTGGCTCACGGCCTTCGCGCGCTTCACGTGGCTCACGGCCTTCGCGCGATTCGCGTGGCTCACGGCCTTCGCGCGATTCACGCGGTTCACGGCCTTCGCGCGATTCACGCGGTTCACGGCCTTCGCGCGATTCGCGTGGCTCACGACCTTCGCGCGGCTCACGTGACTCCCGCGCCGGCTCGCCATGACTTACGTCACTTCGACTCTCCCGCGCCCGGATTTCGGCATCCGCGACCTTGAGTTGCTCCGTGGAAGGCTCCGACACCGTGTAGCTCGGGAGATCGTCGGCTCCGCGCGCATCCTCTGGTCCTCGGCCGCGCTTGCGCCTGCGCCGGCCGCGTCGGCGCCCACCAGCATCGCGGTCGCCTTCCTCTTCCTCTTCTTCGACGTCCTCTGCGCCGAAGATGGGTTTGTCATCGTCCTCTTCCGCACTAAACAGCTCGGTGGCTCCAGCAGCCAACTCAGCTCGACGGCGATCGTCCTCGTTGCCGATCAGGACTTCGTCGTCTCCAGGTTCTTGCTCTCCAGTGGACGCCGCGGCTGCCATTGCTGCGGCCACAGCCGGGGAAGGCTCCCCGCTTTCCTCGACGTCCACGAGCACCTCACCGGCAGCAGCCATGGCGGCAGCAAGGCGCTCCAACGCCGGTGTACGATCGGCAAGCCCAACCGCAATCGTCTCGGTATCCCACTCACGTAGAGCGAACACTCCAGGCTTCACCCTTACCAACGGATTGTCTTTGTCAGACTTCTTCACGAGTGCGGCAAGCCGCGCCCCCATCGTCACTTCGGGGCTCTTGCCGACGTGACTCAGGAGATTCTTCTCGATCGCGACGTCCGTGATCTCTTTGTAATGTAAAGGCTTCCCTACAAGGCGCAGCACCTGCGCCGCTGCTGCGGTAAACGTCATGCGTTCCTGATCTATGACTGGAGTTTTTTGGGATCCGACTGGGAATCAATTCCCAACTCGGGCCCGGGTGTCGCCTGGAGAGCTCTTGGCGTCGCCGCCAATTACGTGAGCTCCCTCCTCCGGACGGTCACCCGGCTGCGTTGCGGTGATAGCACAGATTTTTCTAACTGACACGAGGTGAGCGGTGGCGGGCACCGGTAACGAAGCAGGTCTCCCGAATCTGCTGGGTTTCGGGCTGGGAGCGCGCCGAAAACCCATGCGCCGTCGCTCAAACGGCTGGAGCGGGCTAGCCTCAGCCTCTATGCTCGCCCCCGTGGATCCGAAGGACCTTCTCCGGGAGCTGCTCTGCACCTGCAGGTCGCTGGGACTCGTGATTCGCGATGAGCCCATGAGAGTCCCGGCAACACGGATCTCCGGCGGGCTGGTGCGCCTTCGCGGCGCGCCGGTGGTAATTCTAGACAGCTCCGCGCCCGTCCCGGATCGAGTTGCTGCAGTCGCCGACGCCTTGTGCGAACTAGCCGTGGATCCGCTGCACCTCTCAAAGGAAGCCCGGCGTGCCATTCACGTTGCGCGCCTTCGACGCCGCCGGCAGCGCCGAATGCTGCGGATGCGGCGCCAGGAGCTAACTTCACCCTGGAAGGTCTCCAGGCTGCTACGACGTGTGCCAGCCAAATGCACGACCGACGCTCCCCGGAAACCGGACTGAACCACAGCCTGCCCGTTGACCCGATCGGGGGCGTGCAACTATCGCGGCTGACGACTTTCGAGTTAGGTGGCGATGCGCTTCGTTTCTGCGAGGCAAGCACTGATTCTCAGGTTGAAGCTGCGGCGCGTTGGGCCGAGCAGCGCGAGCTCGAGCTCTTCGTGCTCGGAGGTGGAAGCAATTTGCTCGTTGCTGACTCGGGCGTCGAGGGCCTGGTGCTTCGCATGGCTTCGACTGGGATCTGGCTCGATGAGCAAGCAACGTCGGTGTTGGTGCGAGCCAACGCCGGCGTACCCTGGGACGATCTCGTGCAGTTCGCCGTGGAACGCGACCTGGTCGGCATCGAGTGTCTCAGTGGCATTCCGGGTTCTGTCGGCGCAACTCCAATCCAAAACGTCGGCGCGTACGGCCAGGAGATCTCCCAAACGTTGACTAGAGTAACAGCCTACGACCGCCTCGAGCGCCGTCAGGTCACGCTCGAACGTGATGAGTGTCGGCTTTCGTATCGGAGCAGCCGCTTCAAAACGGAGGCGCCCAACCGGTACATTATTCTGAACGTGGAGTTCGAACTGCTCCGAAGGTCACCTGCACCCCCCCGACACCCCGAACTGGCGGCGCGCCTCACGACACTTGGCGGTCGCCAGCCGAGCGCGCGAGACGTTCGAGCCGCCGTACTCGATCTGAGAGCGTGCAAGGGAATGCTTTCGACTCCAGAGCAGCCGATTCAGCGGAGTGCTGGCTCGTTCTTCGTGAATCCAATCGTGGAGACCAGCTTCGCACAGCGACTCTCCCTGCGACATGGAGCGGGGATGCCGATATTTGGGCTGGAAGACGGAAAGACAAAGCTCTCCGCCGCGTGGCTCATCGAGAATTCTGGGATCAAGCGCGGAACTCGAGGCACCCGAGCGGGCGTCAGTCCGCATCACTGCTTGGTCATCGTTGCCTACGAATCCGCTAGCGCGGTCGATGTCGTATCGTTCGCGCGGCACGTGCGAGATACAGTCGCCGCAACGTTCGGAGTTGTTCTGCAACCCGAACCCAATTTTTGGGGCTTCCAAAGCTTCGAGCACGGGCTTCCCGTGCTCGCCCCCCCGTTGCACCCGGTCGCTACTCCTACGAGCGTCACTACTTGAGCCCCACAGCTCCCGATTGAGTTCGAGAGAAGTGCGACCTCGTCTTTCGCGGCTGCGTCACGACGGCTGTTTCCGTCGCTGCGTCGCGGGCGCGGCGGACGTACAGAGCACGTCCGCGACGCTCGGGCTGCTGCCCGCGGTGGCAAAGACCAAGCGGAGCTGAGCTCAGTTCGCAGCGCTGTCGAACCTGGCGTACAGACTCTTGAGTGCCTCGTCGAGATTCTCCGGCTGGGTGCCGCCAGCTTGCGCCATGTCTGGTCGACCACCGCCCGAGCCGCCGACAATGGCGGAGACACCTTTAATGAGCTCGCCCGCCGCGAAGCGGCCAACTAATGTCTTGCTCACGGTCAAAACTAGCTGGGCTTTTCCATCAGCAACCGAGCCAACGAGCACCACCGAGTCACCCAGCTTGTCGCGCAATTGCTCGGCCATCTCCCGCAGTGCCCCACGATCAGATACTTGCGTGCGCAAGGCAAGCACCTTGACGCCCCCAAACTCGCGAGCTTGTGCCAGCAGGGATTCGATACCGCCACCGCCGCCTCCCGTCGCCAGCTTCTTTTCGAGGTCCTCGACTTGCTTCTCCAGTAGCTTTCTCTGCTCGACGATCTTGCTGACTTTGTCGACGAGTTCAGCGGGTGAACTCTTCGCCTTCTCCGCGACCATCGCGATGCGATGCTCTAATTCACGGACGTAGTCGGCGACACCGAACCCGGTAACCCCGGAAATGCGTCGAACCCCTGCTGCAACCCCCTGTTCGCTCGTGATCTTGAACAGGCCAATATCTC
>JBLNFG010000732.1:0-11481 GCA_050263495.1 Myxococcales bacterium
TGACACAGAGGGCTGCGGTGTATCGCTGCCACGGGGGCTCTGCGAAGCTGTTTGAGGGGTGCGTAGCGAATTTCGCGTGAAAAGTGTGGTTGTGTCCGCGGACGTGCGACGTTACCCTAAAACACCTGTTAAGGGGTACAGACCACACCCATGCAAATCACACTGGAACGCTTGCGCGAGCTCATTGACACTCTGCGAACTGGTCAAGTTGGAGAATTCGAATACGAAGACGAGACGATCCGTTTGAAGTTCGTCCTAGCAGGGCAGACGATCGTTCACGCTGCGGCGCCAGCCCCAGTGGCACCGTCGGTCCCGACAACTACCGCTCCGGCGCGCTCGGAACCGGCGCCCGAACAGGACGTCGTTTTCGTTACGTCGCCATTCGTGGGCACGTTCTATCGATCGTCGTCACCCGACGCTGCGCCATTCGTGGACGTGGGAGCCCGCATCAGCGTGGGGCAGCCGTTGTGCATCGTAGAAGCGATGAAGCTGATGAACGAGATTGAATCGGAGATCAGCGGAACGGTTCTCGAGGTACTCATCGACAACGGGGTGAGCGTCGAGTTTGGTCAAAAGCTGTTCAAAGTGAAGAAGTCCTAAACTAGCTGCGAAATTTGCTTTCGCTTGTCCCGAGCCTAACGAGAGACGAAGGAAACCTATGTTTCGCAAGGTCCTCATCGCCAATCGCGGAGAAATTGCCATGCGCATCATACGCGCATGCCGTGAACTTGGCATCAACACCGTTGCCGTCCATTCGGACGTGGACGCGTCAGCGCTGCATGTCCGTTTTGCCGACGAGGCCGTTTGCATCGGACCAGCCGCGCCGAACAAGAGCTATCTGAACATCCCCTCAATCATCGCCGCGGCTGAGATTACTGCAGCCGACGCGATCCATCCGGGATACGGATTTTTGTCCGAAAACTCACGGTTCGCCAGGATTGTCAAACAGTGTGGGTTGACGTTCATCGGACCATCACCGGAGGCAATGCAGACCTGGGGCGACAAGCTTTTGGCGCGCGAAGCAGCCAGATCCCATGGTCTGCCGCTGCTTCCCGGCAGTGAAGCCTTGACTGGGGTAGAGCATGCCGAGGCTGAGGCGCGACGCGTCGGTCTTCCCGTGATCCTCAAGGCTCGAGGTGGCGGCGGTGGTCGAGGGATGCGGATCGTGCGCAGTATCGATGAAGTGCGGCGCGCCTATGAGTCGGCAACGGCCGAAGCGGCGAGCGCATTCGGGAACTCCGAGATGTATCTCGAGCGATACGTCGAACGACCCCGGCACATCGAGTTCCAGTTGCTGGCCGACTCACATGGTGGTGTCTGGGTGCTAGGGGAGCGCGAATGCTCACTGCAGCGTCGTCATCAGAAGCTGATCGAAGAGTCCCCGTCGCCAAACATGAACGACGCAATACGAACGCAGATGGCTTCGGTGATTCGTTCGGCGGTGCTCGCTACCGGTTACACGACGCTCGGCACGCTCGAGTTTCTGATGGATTCGGATGGCTCGCTTTACTTCATGGAAATGAACACGCGGGTCCAAGTGGAGCACCCAGTCACCGAAATGGTCACCGGGGTCGACCTGGTCGTGGAGCAGATTCGCGCCGCAGCCGGCGAGCAGCTTACGCTGCCCCACAAGGACATTTGGAGGTTTCGCGGCCATGCGATTGAGTGCCGTGTGATGGCGGAAGATCCTGAAACCTTCGTGCCTTGGCCGGGGACCATCACCGAATACCACTCCCCGGGCGGAACTGGCGTGCGCGTAGATAGCGGGGTGTTCGGAGGTTGGAAGGTTCCGAGCGCCTACGATTCTCTGTTGGCTAAGGTGGTGACTCACGCTGCAACGCGCGAGCAAGCGCGACGCCGCATGCTGGGGGCTCTCGACGAATTCATCATCAGCGGCATTCGCACCAATATCCCGCTGCACAAAGTGTTGCTCAACGACGCGGAGGTCATTGCCGGTACCATGACAACGCGAACGGTTGAGCGCATCATCGCTGAGCGTCGAACGGCACTGGCCAAGCCTTCCGTGGGCTGACGCTGCAGACTTTGCCTATCTGGCAGGTCTAGTCTTGCGGCCGACGGCCTCAGCCGCGAATGCCGAGGGACAGCTGTCGTTTACCGGACAGGCAGCACACGCCGGCGCTCTTGCGGTGCAACAACGCCGCCCGTGAAATATCAAGGTATGAGATAGCCTGTCCCATTGGTCGCGTGGGAAGAGCTGCATCAGATCTTGTTCGATTGGGCCCGGTTGCTCGTTAGTTGTCCAACCGAGCCGCTGTGCCAGTCGCTGCACATGAGTGTCCACGACGACACCCTCCGGGGCGCCGAAAGCTACGCCCAGCACCACGTTGGCGGTCTTGCGACCCACACCTGGCAGGGCCACCAGCGCGTCAAGCGTGTTCGGCACTTCACCTCTGTGCTGCTCAACCAAGGCCATCGAGAGCCCGACCAAGTGGCGCGCCTTCTGTCGAAACATCCCTAGCGAAGAGATCGCTTTTTCGACGTCAGCTAACGGCGCTTGGGCTAGCTCGCGAGCACTAGCCCAGCGTTTGAATAAGGCCGGAGTGATGCGATTGACGGCTACATCCGTACTCTGGGCGCTCAAGACCGTTGCCACCAACAATTGAAACGGCCCTTGGTGATCGAGTTCGCAGTGGGCATCAGGATAGGCCGCGCGCAGGCGCTCGAAGGCGGCGTGGGCAACCGGTGATGAAATGGTCCCTGTGCTCGGATCCTCGAGGTTCGCGTGTCTGGAGGATTTGGTCTTGGCCGTCGCAAGTACGTTGGCGCGGTTCGACGCGGCACTCGGTGTAGTGACCTTGCCAGCCCTTGCGCGCGCCACGGCCCCGGCAGGCGACTCCTTGGTTGTTCGCGCTCGTGGCACAGGCAAGCTGGGCGAAACCGCGGGAGCTCGTGCGCGGGACACGTTTGCGGCAGGCGACTCCTTGGCGGTTCGCGCTCGTGACACAGGCAAGCTGGGCGAGGTCGACCCAGCTTTGCCCGATGCACCAACTGGAACGCCTGGGGGTCGCTTCGGTCTCGGCGCGCTGCCGCTCCCGATGACCCCGCCCGACTTCAGGTTGGCTTTCTTGCTCAGCGCCATACTCTTCTTCAGCTATCGGTCTCCGAATCACTCGGTTCAGAATCAGACTCCTGAGAGCCGTCGGATGAAGCTGCGCCGTCTTCCGTGCTCTGCGAATCGTCGGCGCCGTCGGGTGACGCGCCGCCGTCGGGTGACGCGCCGCTGTCGGGTGACGCGCCGCTGTCCGGTGACGCGCCGCTGTCCGGTGACGCGTCTTCGGTCGTCGAGTCATCCGCGTCGGAACGCTCGCCTACAGCCTCTACGGCCACAACCCGTTCATCGTCGTCGACGTTCATCACGCGCACACCCTGCGCGACGCGGCCCGTTTCGCGAATGTCTTCGACCGGCGTTCGAATCGTCTGGCCTCGATCGGTGATGAGCATAATCTCGTCGCCGGGTTTGACGAGCGCAATGCCCACCACTGGCCCATTGCGCTCGCTGCAATCGATCAGGATGATGCCCTTGCCGCCGCGGTTCTGAACCCTGAACTCCTCGAGCGGGGTGCGCTTACCGTAGCCACGCTGGCAGATGGCCAACACTTGATCCCGCTCCGGATCAGTGGCGGTCATTCCTACGACTTCATCGCCTTCCTCGAGTTCGACCGCTTTGACGCCGTTCGTGTTGCGGCCCATTGCGCGGACCTGCTCCTCGTTGAAGCGAATACACTTGCCGTTCTTAGTTGCGATCAAAAGATCGCGCGTGCCGTCGCTCACGAGTGCCGTCAGCAATTGGTCATCGTCGGCAATCTTGACTCCAATGATGCCGCTTGCGCGGTAGTTCTCGTAGTCACTCACCGCCGTTTTCTTGATCTGGCCGCCGCGTGTGAGCGTCACGATGAAGATGCTATCGCTGAACTCCTTGATGTTGGCGATTGCTGCAACTCGTTCGTCCGCACCAAGCTCGATGAAGTTGACGATGGCTCGCCCCTTCGCTGTGCGCGGGGCAAGCGGCAGGTCGTACACCTTCTTCACCCAGACTTTGCCGCGATTGCTGAAGAAGAACACGTACGAGTGCGTGGATGCGACGAACAACTGATTCACGAAATCGTCGTCGCGGGCTTCCATGCCGCGATTGCCCTTGCCCCCGCGCTTTTGGGCACGGTAAGTCGAGTAGGGCGTGCGCTTGAGGTAACCCTCATGCGAGATCGTAACGACCATGTCCTCTTCCTGGATCAGGTCTCCGATCTGGATTTCGGCCTCATCGTCCACGATCTCGGTGCGTCGCTTGTCGGAGTGCTTTTGCTTGACCTCTTCGAGCTCTCCAACGATGACATCCATTAGGAGATTCTCATTGGCGAGAATGGCGCGTAAGGCGGCGATCTCGTCACACAGCACGCCGTACTCAGCAGCAAGTTTTTCTTGCTCGAGCCCGGTCAAGCGCTGTAGGCGCATCTCGAGGATTGCCTTTGCTTGTCGCTCGCTGAGGAGATAATCCCCGCGTTCGCGCGCCGCTTCGAGCTCCTGCTCTGGGCGACCTGCGCGTCGAACGAAGGCCTCGAGGCCATGCAGCGGGAGCTTCATCAAGCGCTCACGTGCAATGTCCGGGTCGGCGGATTCGCGAATCGTGCGGATCACGATGTCGACCTCAGTGACTGCCATGCCCAGGCCTTCGATGAGTTCGCGTTGGGCCTCAGCCTTGCCGAGTTCGAACCGAGTGCGGCGGCTGACGACCTCGCGTCGATGCTCGATAAATATCTGCAGCATTTCGATCAGACTGAGCACGCGCGGGCGATTATCGACGATGGCCAGGTTGATGATGCCGAACGTCGTCTGCATGTCAGTCATGCGATAAAGCTGATTCAGGACGACCTGCGGGTAGGCATCCTTCTTGAGCTCGATCACGAGCCGCATGCCGTCACGATCGCTTTCGTCGCGGGCCTCGCGGATCCCCTCGATCTTCTTCTCCCGGATCAACTCGCCAATCTTGGCGTGCAAGCGTGCCTTGTTGACCTGGTAAGGGAGCTCGACGACCACAATCTGCTCGCGATCGGAATTGCCGCCCACCTTCTCAATCTCAGTACGCGCACGGACCACCAAGGATCCACGACCCGTCCGGTACGCTTGGTAGATCCCGTTCCGACCATAGATGAAGCCGCCGGTCGGGAAGTCTGGACCGGGAACGATCTTCATGATGTCTTCGATGCGGGTCTCCGGATCTCGGATCAGCCGGATCGTGGCATCGATGATCTCACCTAAATTATGGGGCGGAATGTTGGTGGCCATACCAACGGCAATGCCGCCGGAGCCATTGACGAGCAGGTGCGGGAACCGAGCAGGCAGCACCGTCGGTTCAAGCTGTGTGTCATCGAAGTTCGGAGTGAAATCGACTGTCTCCTTCTCGATGTCGGTCAAGAGCTCCATGGCGATCTTGGCCAAGCGACACTCCGTATAACGGTATGCTGCCGCCGGGTCGCCATCGACCGAGCCGAAATTCCCTTGGCCATCAACCATCGGATGACGCATCGAGAAGTTCTGGGCCAAGCGCACCAGCGCGTCGTAAACGCTGGCATCGCCATGTGGATGGTAGTTACCGAGTACTTGACCAACTACCGTTGCGCACTTTCGATAGCCTGACCCTGGCGTCAGGTTCAAATCGCGCATCGCATACAAGATACGTCGATGCACCGGCTTCAGGCCATCGCGGGCATGCGGAATGGCGCGACCGATGATGACGCTCATCGCATAGTCGAGATACGACGTACGCATCTCGTCTTGGACGTTGATGGGATGCTCGTTGGAGTGGCTCGTCGATTCGCTTTCCATGGAGGCTTGTCTCTTGGTCGTAAGATGCCGGCGTTCTGCGCCAGGGTTCTCACGACGCTCGCGTGACGTTTCGATTCGGCGCGGCGAAGCTAGTCGTTCATCTACTAGCCGCGTCGCAGAGCAAAGCTAAGGGGAGTGCCTCGGCGTGGCCTCGGCGGACTCGTTAGGTGAATGTGCGGGCTCTCGGAGTACCCCACCCGAAGCGTGATGACAATGATTCCGGCACATCCGCACGAGTTCCTTTGGGTAGCGGGCCTACACGGCCAGTTCGCCCATCTTTCATAAGGATTCCGCTGGCCCCGGCGTCAATGAACCCCGCGCCGTGGTTCGGCCATGGACCCTGAGTCCGTCCTCCGAGGTTGTCAGAAGAAGTTCCCGATCGTGAACTCGAAGACGCTCTTCTCTTCGCCGGGTAGCGTCTTGAACGGGAAGCCCCACTCAAACCGCAACGGCCCGAGCGGCGAGAACCAACGCAGGCCGAATCCCCACGAAGTTCGCAGCAGCTTTACGCTGTCCCAGCCACGCCAGCAGGGGCTGTTCTCGGGGTAGATCGGAAGCGTGGCGTCGCAGTAATTGCGCTCGAGGTTCCAGGCGTTGCCGGCGTCGGTGAAGAGCACGCCTTTGATGCCCACCGACTCGAGAATGGTCGCCTCGAGTTCGATGTTCTGGAAGTAGCTCAGGTTGCCACCGATGTTGGCCCCGCTACTCATGGGCAAGCTGTTCGGATCCGTCGAACTGGTGAGTGGTACGCGAGGCCCGAGGGTGCGGAACCGGAAGCCACGCACGTCGTAAATGCCCCCAAGATACGACCGAGCAAAGATCGGGACGCCTTC
Organism: Myxococcales bacterium; assembly: GCA_050263495.1. Taxonomy (GTDB): domain Bacteria; phylum Myxococcota_A; class Polyangia; order Polyangiales; family Polyangiaceae; genus FEN-1139. Next base: position 6,675 of record JBLNFG010000732.1, read on the forward strand.
GGGGTTGGGGCTTGTCACGTGATCGAATTCCGCGTTGACCTTGAATACCAGGCCCGAGATCAGCGGATAATAGAAACGCCCCGTGAGGTGGTGACGCAAAAACTCGTTCTGGCTGCCTAGCACGGAGTTCGCAAACTCACTGGAGGCTCGAAGGTACACGCCGCTCGAAGGGAACAGACGATTATCCCGCGTGTCGAATGTTAGGGCAGGGCGGATGCTCGAGGTAACGCCGTCATTGAACAGATTAGCGAGCGGCAAACGTCGGAAAACGCTCAGCCCAATCGCGCTACTGAAGTAGCCAGACGTGGTGTCGGTCGAGATCGTCGTGTCCTCACCCGTATAGGTCAGCGACGCGTAGAGTTTCGGCGCTATCAGCGGGTAGCCGAAGGTGAGCGCGCCACCGCGGCTGGTTTGCGTAAAGTCGGTGTAGCTGCGCCTCTGGTTGTAGAGTTCGAGGCTGGCGTTGAACGGGCTGTCCAGGAAGTAAGGTTCGAAGATCCGGAGGTTGACCAACTGTCGGATCCCACTCAGCTGAGCCTGCAACGAGAGGCTCTGGCCGTTGCCGAAGAGATTGGCCTGCTGGATCTGAGCGGTTGCAATGAAGCGTTCGATGCTTGAGAAACCGGCGCCAATTTGAAAGGTGCCTGTGGGACGTTCCGCAACCTCAAAATACACGAGCATCTTGTCAGGAGACGAGCCCTGCTCGGTCGATACATCGACGCGCTCGAAATAGCCAAGCGCGGTGAGCCGACGCTTCGATGCGTCAAGACCAGACTCGCTGAACTTGTCACCCTCGGTGATCTCCAACTCACGCCGCAGAACCTTGTCGCGGGTCTTGGTGTTGCCGCGGAACTCAATGCGTTCGAAGCGCACCAAGGGCCCACGCACGACCGGAATCACTACGTCGACTTCGTTCTTGTCCGGATCCACGCGGGTCTCTGGACTCGCTTCGACGTTAGCGTAGCCGGCGTTGCGATACATCAAACGAATCGCCTGCAGATCCTCGAGCAGGGCGGCACGGTTGAAGTAGTCCCCGGGCTCGGCGCGCAGCATCATGCGCAAATTACGCCGACCTTCGAGCGGTTCCACCTCCGTGCCGTCAGCGCCGCGTTCGAAGACGCGCAGCTGCCGAATTCGAAAGCGGGGGCCTTCGTCGATGGTGAGCGCGACCTCGATCCCGGAACGGTCGGGGGTCAACATGATGCGCGGGGTAGCGACTGAAACCTGGAGAAACCCACGATCGTAGTAGAGCGCGCTCAACACGGCTACGTCGCGCTCGAACGCGTCTTGGCGAAAGGGGCCCCCCGATCCAAACGAGAGCAACCCACCACTGCCAGTGAGCATTGAGTTCTGCAGTTCCTGGTCGGTGAGGTGCGCGTTGCCGACGAAGGAGACACGCCGCACGCTGACCTGCTTGTTCTCCTTGATCGTGAATCGGACGCGCACCTCATTGTTGCGCAGCGCGATCACTTGGCTCTCAACCTCGGCCAAGAAGTAGCCCTTCTCGGCATACATATCCCGGATCTTTTGCACGCTGCGGCCGATCGCGGGCTGGCTCATGATCGAACTCGGCTTAGTTTCGATCGCTTCCTTGATGTCGTCCTTGTCGATCTCATCGTTGCCGACGAACTCGACGTCGGCAATCGTGGCACGCTCGCGCACTAGGAATCTGAGGGTAACGCCGACGTCTGAGCGCTCAAGCTCGACCACTACATCGTCGAAGAAACCAGAACCCCACAGCTCACGGACGTCCTGGGCAAGCTTCTCTGGTGAGAACGGATCACCCCGCTTCTCCCGCAAATACGTAACGATGTCTTCGGCCGTGACTCGTCGATTCCCAGCAACCTCGATCCCGAGAATCGGTAAGTCGCGCGCCGCGTCTGCCTCGTTCCGCAAGCTCGGCGCCAAAACGCGTGCGTTATCAGGAGTGCCAAGCCCGTCAACAGCGGCGCCGCCAAGTGGCCCTGCTCCCGGTGCTTGAGCGTAGGCAACCTGAGAGGCGCAGAGCGTCGAGACGCAGATCGGCAGGATCCGCCAGGGGATGCGCCTTCGCGTAGCCGGAGTTAGTGGGCCGAGCTTCTGTCGCATCAATAATCCAAACGAGAGGGGCATCATGCCAAACGGGGCGAATCGGTGCTGCGCCTGCGTAGCCCAGAGCGAGCGTTCGCTCAAGCTAAGTCCGCTACTTCTTGTGATTCAGGTTACCGAAATCGGTCGCAATTGGCCCGATCCGGCTTAATTGGTCAGATCTCTGGGCCATCGGCCGATGCGCGCGAATCATCAAACGTCGAGGCCATTCGCCTGTTCTGCATGCTCCATAATGAATCGGAAGCGCGCCGAAGGATCCTTGCCCATCAGGTCGGCCATAATTCGATCGGTCTCCAGCTGATCTTCGACGCTCACCGATAACATCCGCCGCGTTGCGGGATTGAGCGTCGTTTCCCAGAGCACGCTCGGCATCATTTCCCCAAGGCCCTTGAATCGCGTGATCTCTACCTTGCCGCTCTTGTGTTGGGCCAAAATGCGATCCTTGTCCGGATCGTCTGCTGCCCAGAAGGTCTGCTTGCCAATGTCGATTCTGTAGAGCGGAGGGACAGCGATGAAGACCTTGCTGGCGCGAATTAGCTCCGGGAGGTGTCGGTAGAAGAACGTTAGCAGCAGGGTGGTAATGTGGTGCCCGTCGGAATCTGCATCTGCCAAGAGCACAATGCGGTCATATCTCAGCTTGGTGATGTCGAAGGTCTTGGCAACGCCGCAACCCAAGGCCGTGACCAAGTCCGAAAGTTCCTTGTTTTCGAGCACCTTTGAGAGGCTCGTGGCTTCGGTGTTGAGCACCTTGCCCCGTAACGGGAGTATGGCTTGGCACTCGCGATTGCGTCCTTGCTTTGCAGAGCCACCGGCTGAATCTCCTTCGACAATGAAGAGCTCGGTTTGCGAACGGTCATTGTTGGAACAGTCACTCAGCTTGCCGGGCAGCGCGGAGCGGCCACTGGTGGCCGACTTGCGCGTCACCGATGCCGACGCGGCGCGAGACGCTTCGCGTGCGCGCGCGGCGAGGATTAAGCGGGCAACGATCTGCTCGGCAATACTACGATTGGTGTTCAGCCACTGCTCGAGCGCCGGACGTACGAAGCCGTCCACTGTTGCCTGAATCTCTGGATTGTTCAGGCGGTCTTTGGTCTGCCCCTGGAACTGAGGCTCGGATACGAACACGCTCAGAACTGCGACGACGCCCTCCCGGATGTCCTCGGCCGCAATCGTGAGGCCACGCGGAGCCAGACTGTGAGTTTCGATGAAGTTGCGTACGGCCTTTACTAGTCCCGATCGCAAGCCATTCTCGTGCGTGCCGCCGCTTCCAGTGGGGATACCATTCACATAGCTGCGGACGTGTTCGTCCGTGGCTTCCGTCCACTGCAGCGCGAGTTCAAGCCGGCAACCGTTCTCCCGCGTCACGTAGAACGGCGCCTCATGCACTTGTCGAGCGTTGCGTTGGGCCAGAATCGCCTTCAAGTAGTCGACGACTCCTTCTTCGTGGAGGAACGTTTCCTTCTGACCACCGGCTTCGTCAATGAACGTTGCCTTCAACCCGCGGTGGATGAAACTGGCCGTCTCGAGCCGCTCACGAATCGTTTCCGCTGAGAAATCCGTCTTCGGAAAAACGGTTGGGTCCGGTCGAAAGTAGACCGTCGTGCCGCGGCCCTTGGCCGGACCTACCTTTACCAACTTGCCAGCGGGCGCGCCTTGCTTGAACTTCATCTGCCATTCGAAGCCGTCGCGCTTGACGCTTGCCACTAGCTCCGAGGATAGGGCATTGACTACCGACGCCCCAACGCCGTGCAAACCGCCCGACGTCTTGTAGTTGGCGTCATCGAATTTGCCGCCAGCGTGGAGCGTGCAGAAGATGATCTCGAGGGCACTCTTTTTGTGCTTCGGGTGAAAATCGAAGGGCATCCCGCGCCTGTCGTCGGACACCGTGATCGAGCTGCCGTCCTTGTGCAGGGTAAGGCTCACGCTGGTTGCGTGGCCATTCATTGCCTCGTCGATCGCGTTGTCCAGAATCTCCCAGACGAGATGGTGCAGCCCGGCCGCGCCGACCCCTCCAATGTACATTCCGGGGCGCTTTCGAACGGGCTCCAACCCTTCGAGTACCGTGATGTCCTTGGCTGTATAGTTGGTCATGACTGTCGCTCAATTGGCCAGATGCGTGTGATGTTCGAGACGGAGCGCGCGCGGCGGTGTTCGGTGGTGATTGACGCACGTCGCATGCGAGTTCCGCTCTGATGCTGTCACGTTCAGATTAGCTTTCCGGAAGGGTGGGCGCTTCGACCGTGGGAAGGACTGCTTCGGTGAATTGACCGCGCTTAATGATGTCGCGTCCCTTGCCACCGCGGGCGCTAACCTCGTGCTTCGAGGGTGAAATGCGCTGCTCCCCGCCGAGGGAGGTTCGCAGCACTAGGCCATCCGCGGGGGTATATGCCACCGCGAAGCCCACCACGCGGTCGTTGTCCTCGAGCTTGATGAGCGTGACGCCCTTCCCGGGGCCGCTCAGGTAGCTCACCTCGGAGGCTGGGCACAGCAGCCCCTTCTTCTCATGGCTGGCTACGATGAGTGTCTCCTTGCCGCGAATCAGCGCCACTCCGACAACGGTCGCACCCTCCGACAACTTCGCGTATTTGCGACCCGTGCGCGTGCTTGGCTCGACAAAGCCAGTCAGGCCGAACGCCAATCCCAATCCGTCGCTGGTTGCGGCGGCCGCGTAGCGTTTGGGTAGCTTGCCTTCGCGTTCCGAGATGACGCCGACCACTCT
>JBLNFG010000733.1:0-3198 GCA_050263495.1 Myxococcales bacterium
AATGCTCCGACTTCCGAGGCGCGTCGCCGCAGCAGCGAATTTGAACGACTCGGGTACTGCCTCTTAGCGCCCCTCCATCATCACGGATCGGAGCGCCAAGCCCACGCTTCACTTCCGCAATTCGTACACGCGGATCCAATCGATCTGCGCGCTCGTCGGGACCGAACTGGACGTTATTGCGCCTGCCCAGTCCGCCGAAGACGAGGCCCAGATCGTGAACAGGATGTTCTGCGGGAGGGTCATCCGCGCGATCTCCTTGGTCCAGGTTCGCGACAACTTGCTGTCTATGGAGAAGACGACCGAAGCCGGCGTCCACTCGATGTCGTACTGATGGAAGTCAGCTTCCGCGTCGAATCCGAGGTTGACGCTCAAGGGATCCTGCGTGGGGCTCACTGACTGGGTCACCGGCGCGGTCACAGGGGCACCGGTATACACCATACAATTCAATTGGGTTGACGTTGGGGATTTGCCCAAGTGTTCGATATCGATCTCGTTCCAGTTGTCGGCGGGCCACGGCGTATAGATGGTGACTAATCCAGAGACAACACCGGCTCCGCGCGCAAAGCGGACTCGCGCTGAGACTTTGCCGTACGTCAGCGTTCGCTTCGAACGCATTTCGACGCCGCGGTACGGTTTGGCCGCATCTCCTGTTGCGGCCGTGAGGTTGACGGACAGAACCCCTGAAGCAACTGAGACGTTGTCGGTCGAGAACTGCGCGAGGTTCCCCTCCCAACTGTGCGTCATTAGTTCCCACTTCGAAGCATCAAAGCTGTCAAAGTCGTCCTTCCAGACTTGGACAAATGGGTCCGTTCCTGTGACTACGGCGCTAGAACCTCCGCTGGCACTAGTGCCGCCGACCGACGCACCGCCAACGGCTCGGCTCGCAGAAGTCGTGCTAGTGCCGCCGACTGGGGCACCGCCAACGGTTCGGATCGCCGACGTCGTGCCGCCTGTTGGACTACGCCCACCGATAATGGAAGTGTTGCTCGATGCGGTTTGTCCGCCGGTGTTGCCGGTGGTGGAGTGGGTCACTCGTGCACCGCCGCTCGATGACGTCGCACGCGTACTTTGAGTACTTGAACCAGCGCCCCCAGCCTGGACTTTGCTGGTGTTCGCCGAACGCGTTCCCCCAGTGCTGCTTGCTCCGCCGTCGCTAGGCGTGCGCTCAGCCTCGGTAGAACCCGATGCTTCGCCGCCACTAGGCGTGCGCTCAGCGTCGGTAGAACCCGATGCCTCGCCGCCACTAGGCGTGCGCTCAGCCTCGGAAGAACCCGATGCCTTGGCGTTACTCGACCGAGTTCCTCCGCTTGTCGATGCCGTGCGCTCGGGCTCACTCGGCCCGGATCCCCCGCCGCTATCGGAGCATCCCGCGACTGCGATCGTGATCGCGACGCCCCAAACCAAAGACTGGGCATCTGCCAGCGCGCGTGAAGGGACCCTCAACCCGCCTTTTGCCGGCACACCGAAGGACCAAAATTGCATGGCTCGAGGCTAGCGGCGTAACGGACTCGATACTTCGCGTTTTGTGGGATTGATGCGGTCCGTCATGGCATTTCTGAGCGTGTGTATTGCACGCCGGTTCGTTGCAGTCGCAGGCACCGTTGCAGTCGCAGGCACCGTCGCAGTCGCAGGCACCGTCGCAGTTTTCCCGCCACTCACCGCGTACTCTGACGTTACTACCAAGACACTTGTCGTCGTCTAGCGGGACCGCTCATTCGCTTTCTTGAAGTCATTGACGTTAGCCAAATGTATGGCGGATTTTGTGCAGTATGTCGGAATGTTTACAGCTGGTAGAACCTCACTAAAGTGCCCTCATTTCTGCTCCCAACGGGAGCACCCCCCAAGCCTCACGAACAGCGAAGCTCGCCGAACCCGTCGCAGTTCGCAGGATGCCGTCGCGGTTGCCGGATGCCGTCGCGGTGCCGTGAGCTAGCGAGCCGAACGAATGGGAACACCCGTGCAGGCCAAAAGCCGGGGAATGAAACGCCTCGCCCCACAACGTAGTTGCGGGCACCAGACAACCCAAAAATCGCTGAAATTTGGCAGATCAGGCCCTAGGGAGTTCCGGTCCGCAGACCCGTTAGGGCGAAATCCTTGACACTTTTCGATCGAAAGTCGGATGATCGCCGCCGGAGTTTTACCGATCTCCGGAGGTTCTGTGACTGCTACTTTGCTCGCCGTAGACGACAGCAAAACCATGCGAAAAGTGATCGAGATCACTTTTGCTGGTGAGAACTACCGGATGGTCATGGCTGATAGCCCTGGCGACGCGATGTCGAAGCTCCGGTCTGAAAAGCCTTCGATCGCCCTCGTGGACGCGCTCCTCGGTGGCACGAGCGGCTACGATCTGTGTCAACAGATCAAGACCGAAGCGCCCAACGTCGGAGTCATCGTCCTTAGCAGCAAGCAGCATCCATACGACCGCGTCAAAGGCGGTTCGGTGGGTGCCGACGATTTCCTCGACAAGCCGTACGACACGCAGGCGTTGATCGACAAGGTCGCGGCCTTGACTCAAAAGCTTGCAAGTGGCGCCGCGGCACGTCCTGCTGCGGCTGCGCCCGCACCCACGCGCGCTGTTGCCCCAGCAGCCGCGGCACAGCACGCTCCACCGCAGCAAACCTCTGGGCAAGGCGCCGCAACGACGGGAGCGCAGGCAGCTTCCTCGACGAAGCCGCACGCCACCACAATGTCCTTTGCCAATCCCGGCGCAGGAGCGGCGCCGCGTGTTGGGTCCGCCGCTAGCACTGGGACCGCCGCAGGGCGACCACCCGCTATCTCGGTTCCATCCGCACAGCCCGTTCAACCCACCGCTGCTCGCCCGGGCGTTGCACCAGCGCCCGCCGCACCCGCGGCTGCAGCTCATGCCGCTCACGCCGCGCCCGCACCGGCGCAATCTCCGGCGGCTGCGCCCGCTGCCCACGCGGCGCAAACCGCTGCCTCGGCTGCTACCGCTCAGCCCATAACGGCCCTCGTTGATGGCTCAATGGAGTCGAAGCTGGGGGCACTTGGCCTAACGAAAGACCAAATCGCTGGAGTCCTCGCTCTCTCTCGCGAAGTTGTCGAGCAAGTCGTGTGGTAAGTGGTTCCGGTCCTGGCCGAAACCATGATCCGCGAAGAAATTAGACGCCTTTCAGCCGAATAAGCGATGGCTGCGTCGGCTCCGCATGGTGCTAGGGTCCGCCCGCCATGCAGGAGCTG
>JBLNFG010000734.1:0-2577 GCA_050263495.1 Myxococcales bacterium
GCGAAGAGCCTCGGGGTCGAGCCGACTCGGTGCTTGGTAATTGGAGACCGAGTGGACGCCGACGGAGCAGCAGCGAAGGCGGCTGGCATGAGTTTCCGTCTAGTTCGGTAGCTTGCTGTCACTCGACCGCTCCAATTCACTCTAAGCGGGTGCCCCGTGAGGCGGCAGGGCTTGCGGCGCTCAGAGCTACGACGAGCCCCGACGCACGACGCATCGAGGCACCTAAATCACCGATCTTGATTCTCGGACAGCGCTCATCCAGGACAGCTGCATTCATGCCGACTGCTGGGTCGGTGACCTGTTCCTTTCGCTTCCATGGCGGTCGTTGCGTTCGTTCCGATATCTGGTTTCTGTGGGTCGGCAGGGCCCCTGCCCCGCCTCCGCTAAATCAGCGGTAGGTGTTTCGGCGAAATGCGACGTCGATTCTCGAGATTCGCGTGCTTTGATCCCGAATCGCGACCGCTGATTTAGCAGCGTACGGAACATTCTCTAGACGAGGATTTGACGCAACGCACTGATGAGGGCGTCGCATTGTTCATCCGTCCCGATCGAGATGCGCAGGAACTGCTCGACGCGCGGTCGCTGGAAGTGCCGCACGATCACCCCGTGCTCGCGGAGTTTCTGCGCCAGCTCGAGACCTTCGCGCTTAGGGTGGGTCGCAAACACGAAGTTAGCCTGCGACGGCAAAACCAAAAATCCTAACTGTTCGAGCTCACGCGTAAGGCGTTCACGGCTTGCAATCACCCTTTCCCTCGTGGCCTCGAAGTGCGGGCGGTCCGTGAGCGCTGCAACCGCACCGACGATAGCGAGCCGGTCGAGGGGGTAGGAATTGAAGCAGTCTTTGATGCGCCCAAGTGCCTCGACCAGTTGTCGCTCTCCCATTGCGTAGCCAACGCGAAGGCCCGCCAACGAATGGCTCTTGGATAAGGTGCGGATGACGAGCAGGTTGGGAAACTTTCGAATGAGTGGAGCTGCGCTCTCTCCGCCGAAATCAATGTACGCCTCGTCCACGGCCACGACGATATCCGGCCTTTTTTCGAGCAGCTGCGCTATTTCCGCTCGGGACACGGCACGGCCAGTGGGGGCGTTGGGGTTAGCGATAATAATCGCCCCCGCGTCGCGTTCGAAATAGTCAGCGACGTTGAGTCGGAACTCGGCATCAAGCGGAACCGTATCGTACTTGATCTGGTAAATCCCACAGTACACGGGATAGAAGCTGTACGTTACGTCCGGAAACAGGAGTGGGCGGTCATGCTTCAATAGACCCAGGAACGTGTGCGCCAACACCTCATCTGAACCATTGCCGACGAAGACGTGATCGACATCGAGCTCGTGTTCACGAGCAACCACGCGCTTGAGCGGCAAAGCGTTGGGCTCGGGATAAAGCCGCAAATGGTCCGAGGTCTCCGCCGCGATCGCGGAGAGCGCCGCGGGCGAGGGCCCGTAAGGGTTCTCGTTGGTGTTTAGCTTCACGAGATTGGCGAGCTGAGGCTGCTCCCCGGGGACGTAGGGATCCAGCTGATGAACGATGTCGCTCCAATACGGATTCATGGGAACCTTCAGTCGAACCGGGTCAGCGACCCAGCACGAGACCCGCTGAGCGTAGCCTACGTTCGGCGGAGCGGCTAGTGCTCCGAACTCTCAGAGATAGTGGTGGCTTGGCCGCTTGCGTAGCAAGCCGTGACGACCAAATGAGTCGTGGCGCCACCGTTTGGGCGCCACGATTGACTGCCTGTCATCTCGAAGGGCGACTCAGAACAGCTGGCTAATTAGGCAGAATTCGTTGCAGTTGTCGCCAGACACGGTGTTGCCGTCGTCGCATTCTTCGCCGGGTTCTAGCGTGCCGTTTCCGCAACCCACGCGATTGGTGCAGTTCGCTTCGCAACCATCGCCGTTCACTCGGTTACCGTCATCGCACTCTTCGCCGAAGAGGCTGTCAACTCTACCGTCGCCGCAGCTGTGCGTCAGTTTGCAGCCCGGTCCACAGGCAGGCTTGCCATTGTAACCGTAGGACGAAAGGTTGACGCCGTCGTCGCACTCTTCGCCGTGTGCAGCGTCCACCTTCTGATCGCCGCAATAGGGAGGCAGGGTGCAGTCGGGATTGCATGTTCCCCAGGCACCGGTGTTCTTCTCGGCGCCCAAGTCACAGGCCTCGTCTGGGGTGACGAATCCGTCGCCGCACACGGGCTTGCACACGCTTCGCGTCGATGTAAACGCCGAGAGCGTCAAGGTGTAGTTCGATTTCGTGGTATGCCGTTCCGCCTGGAACACGACGATCTCGTACACCTTTCCGAGTTCCAGACCAAAATCCACGACGCGCGGTTCGTCGCAACCGGGAGGTGCGTCTTCACAGACCGAGCCAGTTCCGTCCTTCTCGTGCAGTTGCACCGATCCGGAGACCGCGTTGTGAATGCCACCAAGATCCACGGCTAGCTGCTTGTTGACGAACACCCATACGTCGTCGTCTCCGGTGAACGTCAAGAGCTCGCTGCCCGCGTACTGGAACCAGTAACGCACCTCCGAGGTGAAGTGGAAGTTGTGTGTTTGACCGGTGGTGATGCCAAAGCTCTCCGTCGC
>JBLNFG010000735.1:0-5107 GCA_050263495.1 Myxococcales bacterium
GGCCTCCACGCGCGAGAAACCGTCGCCTTCTGTGGTCCCGATGATGATTCCGCGCCGTTGCATCAAGAGCCCAACCATGCCGCCTTGGAAGGAGCTCGGCCCTTCGACCACCGTCTTCATGAGAGGCTCGAGAATTTGTGGGTGCGCCTTGGGATACGACTCACGCCACGCTCCGCGCGCTGCCTCTTGGAATGCGATGTCTGACGAGTCCACTGCATGGGATGCACCGTCGTTGACCGTGACGGACACACCGGTGACAGGGGCACCAATTAGCGCTCCCTTTGCCAGCATTGAAGCGAAGCCCTTGTCGACAGCTGGGATAAACTCACGCGGAATTGCGCCACCCACGATCTGGTCGTCGAAGCGGTACGGTGCTTCCGTCCAGGGCTCGATGTAACCCGCAACGCGCCCGAACTGGCCGGAGCCGCCGGTCTGCTTCTTGTGCGTGTACGAGAAGTCCACGCGGCGCGTGATGGTCTCGCGGTAGGCAACACGCGGTGGGCTCGTTATCACCTCCGCCTGATACTCGCGCTTCATGCGTTCGACGTACACGTCCAGGTGCAACTCGCCCATGCCGCTAATCACGGTTTCACCGGATTCGGGGTCCGCTCCTACGCGGAAAGTCGGATCCTCCTTGGTGAAACGCCGCAGAGCTTTGGACATGTTGTTCTGCGCCTTATTGTCCTTCGGAGTCACCGTCAAACTGATCACGGGATCCGGAACAAACATCGACGACATGGCGAAGTTGACCGTGCCATCCGTGAAGGTATCGCCGGAGTTGCAGTCAACGCCGAACATCGCGACAATATCTCCGCACGCGCTCTCGTCGATTTCCTCCATCTGATCGGCGTGCATGCGTACCAGGCGCCCAACCTTATGTCGCTTGCCGGTGCGCGTGTTGGTGATCTCGGTGCCCTTGCTTAGGGTGCCTTGATACACTCGCAGGTAGCTCAACTGACCGTAGCGACCATCTTCGAGCTTGAACGCCAACATCACGAGCGGCTTGCTCGGAACGCTTTCGAGGACGATTTCTGCTTCGTCTCGATCGAGATCCACGCCACGGTTAACCACCTCTCCTGGGTGGGGCAAGTACGCGGTGATCGCGTCAAGCAAGAGCTGCACGCCCTTGTTCTTGTACGCTGACCCCATCATGACCGGGGCGACCTGAAGGCCGATTGTTGCTTTGCGCAACGCGGCAACGATCAGTTCCTCGGTCACGCGCTCTTCCAAGATGGCTTCGGTCAGCTCATCCGAGAACATCGAGAGAGAATCGAGCATCTCTTCACGAGCAGCTGCTGCCGCCGCGACCATATCCTCTGGAATCGGCCCCTCGATGATGTTCTCACCGTTGGCACCCTCGTGACGATATGACTTCTGCCGAATCAGGTCGACGACGCCCTCGAACTTGTCTTCGAGCCCGAGCGGCAACTGCAGAAGGACGGGATTGAGCTTGAGCTTCTCCCGCAACTGCTCCTTCACTCGGATCGGGTTGGCGCCAGAGCGATCGCATTTGTTGACGAACGCGATACGCGGCACGCCGTATCTTCGCATTTGTCGGTCGACGGTCAGCGACTGCGATTGAACACCTGCCACGGCGCAAAGCACCAAGACGGCTCCATCAAGCACGCGTAGGGCGCGTTCAACTTCGATCGTGAAGTCGACGTGTCCGGGCGTGTCGATGATATTAATGTGATGTCCTGCCCACACGGCGTGCGTGGCTGCACTCTGGATCGTGATCCCGCGCTCTCGCTCGAGATCCATTGAGTCCATTGTCGCTCCCACGCCGTCCTTGCCCTTTACGTCGTGGATCGCATGGATCCGCTTCGTATAGAACAGGATGCGCTCGGTGAGGGTTGTCTTCCCCGAGTCGATATGAGCGCTGATTCCAATATTTCGCGTTTGCGCCAGTTCGGTGATCACGACTACACCATCTCCGCCGCGCTCCGTCGCCCGGGGGATCCCGACGAGGTAGAGCAAGGCTCGGTTGAGTTGGCGCGCGGAGTAATGTGCGAAACAACTTTGCGCCAGTGAAATCTTTGGACCTGTCGACCCCCTGTCCTGTTTCGACCAGAACCGGAAGGCGCGCCGAACCAGCAATCAAAGGCTTGGCCAGCCCCAATTCGATGCGAAATGTCGATCAATTGGGCATCGGTGTACCGCTCGGCCAGGGTAGCGGCACGGGCGCCGGCCAGCCCCAAGGCACAAAAGTGACCCCATGTCAATGCGGGTGCCAATTCAGTCTTGTTGAACCATGCTTAGCGCCCTCCGCCTCAGTCGGCCGGGTCCCTGAGGGGACCCGCTCGCGTTGCCCCCGGAGGTTCCAGTTCTACAATTTGGCGCCGCGGTTCACTCCGGCCTAATGGCGAATCTCGACGTGCCCCAGCGCGCTCACGCGACCGTAAGCGGCAAAGACTCTCGAAGACAAAACTCCCACTCATTAGCGGCCTAAGATGAGCATACATACGTCTGGACCTGTCAGCCACATACGAAGGAAAGGTTACGCCGGGCGCGTGACCCTGGTGGATAAGGTTTGCCAGCTTGGTTACTGCATTGGGTACCAGTTTGCGCGTGTACTTTGGGCGTTTCTTCGACCCACCACGCATGGTGCACTAGTCGTCGTTTGGAAACGAGGGTCGCTGCTCTTGGTTCGGAATTCTTACGTGCGGTACTTCAGCCCTCCTGGCGGCTATGTGCACGGTGGCGAGACTGCGAGGCTCGCTGCAGTTCGCGAACTCAACGAGGAAACGGGGCTAGAAGTGAGGGCGGAACAGCTGCAGCTTTGTCACGAAGAGACGCACAATTGGGAATTTCGTCGCGATCACGTCACCATGTTCGACGTCGAGATAGGTGATTCGACCATGGTGACCATCGACCATCGCGAGGTGGTGGAGGCCCGCTTCGTAACGCCAGAGCAAGCACTATCGCTGAACCTATTTCCACCGCTCCGCAGACGCATCGAGAAGTACCTGGCAAACCGCACCGCACGGGCAGTCTCTTGAGCGTTGAAGCTCTCACGAGCGCGGCCAATTCGGACTCGGCGCGACAGGCATCTCAGTATCGCTCATTCGTCGCCGTCAGCCCCGGTCTAGAAGCGCTCCTCGAGCAGGAGCTGCGAGAGCTCGGCATTGAGGGTCGCTCGATCCCTGGAGGGGTCGAGTGCAAGGGACCAGTCGAACATCTCTGGACCATTCACCATTACAGCCGTCTGGCTGAATCCGTTCGACTGAGGCTGCGGCAGTTCCAATCGAGAAGCTTCGCGGAATTAGAGCGGGAACTGCTACGTTTGCCTTGGCACGGCTACTTGCGCCCTAACGAACCATATGCCGTCTCGGTTAGCTGTCAGGGCTCGCGGCTCTATCATACAGATGCAATCGCCGAGCGGGTCCGTCGCGTCGTCGCTCAACGCATCGCGCAACGCGATGCGTCCGCGTCAACTTCAGTGGCTGGAGACGACCTGGACGAGCCGCACGTCGAACAAAAACTGCAAGTGCGGGTCCATCGCAACAACGTTCAAGTAAGTATCGATGCGAGCGGTGGACGCTTGCATCGACGCGGTTACCGTACGCACGTTGGTACCGCTCCTTTGCGAGAGACACTGGCTGCCGCGGTGGTGCGAATGCTGGATCAGGCCACCCGAGGTCGCACCTTCGCGGAGCTCTGGGATCCCTGCTGCGGCAGTGGTACGCTGCTCGCCGAATGGCTGCTTCTTCGCCAAGGCGCCGCGGCGCAAAAGGACCGCGGATTCGCCTTCGAATCTTGGCCAATCCACCGTCGCGACGAGTACGCCGCGTGGTGCCAAAAGCGCCTCGTACCGACGGCGGGTGCCGACCACCTGCACGCGTTGGGAACGGATAGTGATCCACGCGCTATTGACGCCTCGCGCCACAACCTGTCAAGTGCAGGCCTGGGCGAGCATTGCGAGCTCATTTGCGACGATTTCCGACGCGCAGTCACACGCGTCCCACAGGGAGCAGCCGTGGTCAGCAACCTACCCTACGGGGTTCGTTTGGCGGACAAGGAACACGCTAATCAGCTCTTCCTGAAGTTGGATCGACTACTTTTGCAGCGAGGGGACTTGAGGCCCGCCGTGGTACTGACGACATTTGCCCCTCCTCAAGCCGCCCAATGTGATTGGAAGGCCCTCGCAACCTTTGCGAATGGCGGTCTGCGCGTGACCGCGTGGGGCCTTGCGCTGCCGAGTGAGAACGTCACAGGTTCGGGTTAGGGGCAATTCGAGCATCAACAGACCGCAGTGCCCACGCTCTGCGCGCGTTCGGTATCGGAGCACGCACCGCGTGGCACTTCACATCCAAGGCGCAAGCGGCCCAGCGGGTGCCACCAGCTGGTCAATCAAGCACGGCAATTCCTGTAGGAGTGTCAGCAAAAACCTGAGACATTCCCACAGCCAATCCGCAAAACCCCAGTCCTCAAGTTGCACACGAGGAGTCTCTCATCTAGGGTAAAGTCTCGTTTTCTTGGAGGTCTCGTGCGCTACGTTCCTTGGATTCTCGTGCTGGGTTCTGGAGTTATGTTCTTTGCTTGCGACGACGGCGCGAGCGTGTCGCCCTGTCCCGGAGGGCAGGAAATGTGCGGAGACACGTGCATGGCCGTGTCGGCTTGCCCCGGTTATCAAAGCGCCAAAGGTGGGTCCACGGCAAAGGCAACAACTTCCACTCGCGCGCCGGTCGATCCCGGGCCGTATTCCTCTCCTGATTGCACGGATACGGCCACAGCTACTAAAACACTGAGTGGGCGATATGACGGAACAATGATCACCGCGACCTCAGGCAAGCAGTACGCGGTGGCTCCGAACTGGTGGGGCGAATTCGACGGCCAAACCGTCGCGTATCAGGGGCTTTCGTTCACTATCGGCAATCCAAACGACGTGTTCGCGGACGCGAATAATCCGATTGGGTTCCCGACGATGTTCATCGGCAACTACCAAGGCTATCGCACTGCGCAAAGCAATCTTCCGAAGCTAGTGTCAGAGCTGAGTTCCGTCCCCACGGTGTTTTCCACCAATGCCGCAGACGGTGCCCGAGACGAATACAACGCCACCTATGACGTGTGGTTCACCCAAAGCGCTGAACCCCTACCGTCGAGTGCC
>JBLNFG010000736.1:0-4594 GCA_050263495.1 Myxococcales bacterium
AAATATTGCAATCCCAAAAAGGCCCGTACCGAGCCCAACGGTACGAGGGCGATCCATCATAAGCCTGCGGTTTGTAGGTGCCGCATCGAGCCCTGAGAAGCGAGAAGTGCGAGCAAATCGCCAAATGCGTTAGATGAATGAGCATCAATTAGAGAGCCGCCATCCGAACCGGACAGCCTACAGAGCAGTGACACTGTAAGCGACATTCGAACCGACCACCGTAATTGCGCCGCCCTAACCAAAAGGCTGCCCCGTCCAAAGCTCGCATCCTGAAGCGCGACTCCGCCCAACCCTGCGAGGCCCGTTGCGTCAATTCGGCACCTCGCGGGCGGCATGCATTCGGCACCTGCGAGCGGCATGCATTCGGCACCTCGCGGGCGGCATGCAGTAGCGCCCCATTATTCGCGCTCGATTCCACACCTTCAGTGTCACTCCGTCGGCGGTGGCCATTCCGAATCGCGACGCTTGCGCAGCAAGTTTAGATTCACCTGGGACAATCGGTGGTTCGGATCGAGCTCAAGCGCTCGCTCCCACGCGGCTTTGGCGGCTGCCGCATCTCCCGCGCGCAGCAACTCGAGGCCACGCTCGAAGGAGATCGTAGCCTCTGACCGTACCTGCCCGAAAGACGGAGGAGCGGGTGGGGGAATCGACCGCGATGGCCTGCTGGGACGCCGCTCCGACGCCGGGGGAATCGCAGGCGGTGGCTCTGACTCGCGGCGAATGCGATCGAGGGCCGCATCCCAACCGTGGCGCGCGGCCTCTGCCGGGTGGGACGGTGCACTTCGAATGTCCTCGCTGGCTCGTCCTATTGCTGCATCCCAGCTATGCCGACTGTTCCCGGGCCGCTGTGACAGGGGCGGCTGAAAGGCCTCCGTAATCCGGTCAAACGCAGCGTCGTCGAGGTTCCGGTCGCTCTCCGCGGACGGTAAGCTGCTGCCATTACGCTCCAGTTTCCAATCGACCGTCTCCGATTCGCACGCAGCCCCAGGCAGAATAGTGGGCGATCGCGGCGGCTCGGGTTGCGCCGTGATCCGGACGTCGGCGTCGTCCAAGCTGTCCGGATCCGGGATAGGGCTCGACTCAAGCGGTTGCGGCCTGCAACTCGCCATGACGACGCGCAGCAAACCTGACAAATGCGCGCCTTCAGCCTGGTGCCGCTGCCGACGAATCAAGTCGGCCAATGCTACCCGCAGCTCGTGCATGGTTGAGAAGCGATCAGGCCCCGGCAAGCCAAGCGCACGCGCGAGTAGATGGTCGAGTTCAGGCGTGACCCACGGAGCGTGTTTGCTGGGAGCCACGAAGCGCTGCCCCATCGGAACGCCGGCGAGCATTTCGTACAGCGAACGAGCCAGGCCCATGATGTCTAAATGGACATCCCCATAGTGGGGCGCCAGCAAATCGAATTCGCCGCTGTCCGAGGTTGTTCGTTCACTCGCTACATTCGTGCCGAGCAGCGCAGCCCGTGAGTATCCAAAGTCGAGCAGCTTCACCTGACCAAGCGAGGTAATGAAGATATTCTGAGGCGTCACGTCCTGGTGATACACGGGCCCTGGTGACTCGGCGTCTTCTGGCAACTGGTGGGCGTACTCGAGCGCACGACTGATCTGGCGCGCTACCTGCAGCGAGAACCAGACAGGAAGCGCGTTGTCACAACTGCGGACGCGATCGATCACGTCCCGCAGGCAGAAGCCCGCGAGATACTCCGTTACGATGCAACACTGGCCCTCCTCGATGAACACATCGACGACTTCACTGATCCCCTCGTGATGCAATCGTTTGGCACGCTCGGCGCGCAGCACACACTGCTCCACCAACCGTGGATTACCCGCTAGTTCGGGCAAGAGCTTCTTCACCAAGAGCTCACGCGTGCCAAATTTCCGATCTACGTGTTGCGACTGCCATATCTCATAGGTTCTGCCTGTCTCGAGTTTCGTCCCCAGAACATATGAACCGACACGAGCCGAAGTACTACTTGGGGCCACCAGCCGATCCTTTGCTCCCCCCGGTAGGGCAAACAGAGAAAACCCGGAGTTCCGGTTGATCGCATCTGAAGACTACCATGGCTAATAGTGCCTCACCATCGACTCAGGCGGCTCGCAAAGCTAGCGACTTGTCCGCCTAACGCAAAGCCCCAGCTTCGGTACTTTCGCGCCAGGCATGCATCACCTATTGACTGTCGCTCTTGCCCACGGATTGCCGCGTGGAAGCGATTGATGGACGTGATTAGTGGGTGGGTGCGCGTGGCGGATCACTCTCACCGCGATGCTGGGTGGGGGAGTGTGGATGACTAGTGAGGCACATCCTTTTCGCGCGCCCCAATGTAGAATGACAGCGACACTTGCCCACTTCGGCCGGAGCTACGCAAAGGGCACGACACTCACGTCGATGGATGAGTGGACGCAAGGCACGCAGGAACGGAGAACAATCGAAGCAAGTTGTGCGCAAGTTTTGCGTAACCTCATCACCTGGGGCGACGCGTCCGGAAACCGCCTGGCTTCGACGAGAGACTTGCCGATGGCCGGAATCCGGTAGAGGCGCGCTCGTGAATCTCGTGCGCGCCAAAGGTCGGCTCCCATTGGGCGAAGCCGACCCACTTGGCGTCCCGCGGCGCGCCAAAGGTCAGCTCCCATTGGGCGAAGCCGACCCACTTGGCGTCCCGCAGCGCGTCGCTGTTACTTCTCGGTTTGTGGGATCCCTGCTTGGTTACACGAATAGAACGAGTTGTACTTGTCGACGGTCGTTCCCTTGACGTTGTTGACCCACGCACAGGTAGGCATGCAGCAGTCTTCCATGGTCGTGGTGAAGTACTGTTGGTTCGACGAGTCCTTCTGCCTGAAGCCTGCAGCTTTGGCCTGTGCCACCGTGGTGACCGCGGGATCCGGCTTCGGCAACCCCTGTGGGGCAAGCTTGCAACCCGTAACCTCCGTTAGATGCGCCGGACATTCTACGCGTTGGACCCAGAAGTACCAGTTGAGGTGATAGAACGTATCGACTGCGTTCGATTGGATGCACGAGCGCCGCGCCGCGGCTTGCTGAGCGGCATCAACGGCTTCGATTTCGTTGCAGGCCGCGGTAACTTTCTCAACACATCCGGACGAGCTAATTGACTCTTCGGTGACCCACGCCGTGTTGGTCTTGCACGCGCTTTGATTGCCGAACTCACCCGCCGCTTTCACGCCGCCACCGCCGGGCTGGCCCGCAGCCGGATACCCCGTGTACTGATAGAGGCCTGCGGGACTCTTTGAGCCGCCGACGCTGAAGCACCCGTTGTTGGCGCCGAGCCCACCAGCGCCCATGTAGATATCGAAATTGCCAGGGCCAGCCGTGCCTGTGTTGAACGATTGAACGATCATGGGCTTAGGCGGCGGCACTGCCGTGACAGGGTTGGCGGAGTCATTGGGATCGACCCACACCTGATTCTCTTTCGGGTAGTCGAAGATGATCTGGTAACACTGGCAACACGCGTCCGCGTTCGTGCCGTCGACTCCGCCCTTGTCCACGTCGTGCCCGACGATGCCGTAATTGAACGTCGTATTACCGTCGTCGGAGGCGGCTTGAAGGAACTCATCGCTGAACAGCAAGAAACGCGGACAAGCGAAGTTGATTGGAACGCCCGTTTTGCCACTCTCGCACGCACTCGCCGAGCCTGAACCGTAATCTTGGTTGCACACGCCACCACAAGCGGAGGACGCGTCGCCCTTCTTGCAGTTGTTGATCGATTGCTGATTGAGACACTGATTGGGCGGGTCGAGCGCGTAGCTCCTGGGCCTGGGACCCACGGGTTCGCTGGAGGTTGGCGTCGACGAGGTTGCCCCGCCGCGGGCGGTGGTAGTGCCCTTCGTTTCTGTGCTGGCTGCGCCACCCTTGGCTGTGTTGGCGCTGGTCGTCGTGCGCGGCTTGGACGTCGAGCCCCCGACGGGCGTGCTCTTGGTGGAAGTGGTGGAGTCGTCACCCGATGCGCCGCCTTCCTCCGATGAGGTCTTGCTGCTTGCCTTCGTTCGCGACGTAGATCCACCCGTGGAACCGACGGCTCCCCCGTTACTTGGGTTTGCGGGACTCCCGTTGTCACAGCCCACACAGACAAAACAGCCCAATAAGCTAACGATCGCGATTCGCATACGGCGCTCCTAAATCAAGGGAAAGCATCTCTGACTAGCGTTGGTTGCTCAGTACTGACACCTGAAATCGTTGCTGTAAACCCACCTGTCCGCGCCACAAAGTGCAGGTTTTCCAGATCCGGCGCCTCCCGGCAGTCCGGACTCCGACGTTGAACAGAATGAACAGAACCTGATCTGGCGAACCAATTTCAGGGGAATCGACGATTGTTCTTCGTGCGATCACGTCGACGCCTGGCGGTTCTCAACCAGCTCGAATGCGCGACTCGCCCAGCCCATAGGAGCTAAGTCGCACCCGAGGGCGACCAAACCAAAGAACGGGCTACCCTCCGGACGGACCTTGTGCCCTTCGCTGTGTACCTAGTACCCCGAATCTTTTGAAGTGATGAGTGCTACCGAGGTGAGGGGTACTAGGAATTCGCGCAGCGAATTCGGGTTTGGGCGACCGGGAGTGGAAAGGTGCACGAAGTGAAGCTTTC
>JBLNFG010000737.1:0-14123 GCA_050263495.1 Myxococcales bacterium
CGAGAGCAATCGCCACGCGTAAACTCTCGTGGGCTCTCGCTGTGGGACTCTGCTTCGGTCTGTCGCTCGACACCAAGCACAACGCCTGGACGGTGCCACCGCTGCTTGCTCTACATTTTCTGATCACGCAAGGGTTGAGGTTTTGGGTTAGCCCGGCGCGGAAACGCCTGCGCGTGCTGTTGCCGTTAGTCGCTATGGTCACGATCGGGCCTCTCGTCTTGCTGCTCTTATGGCCCTGGTTGTGGTTCGACACACTGGAGCGGATCGCGTCTTGGGTGGAGTTCCACCTGAAGCACGACTACTACAATATGGAGTTTTGGGGTCACACGTACCATCGACCCCCGATGCCCGCGGCCTATGCCTGGGTGATGACGCTGGCTACGGTTCCATTGTCGACGCTGCTCTTCTTCAGTGCTGGCCTGCTTGCGTTCATTGCACAAGCGACGCGTCGGGCTCGCACCAAACGCCGTTTGTGGGTGGCGCTCATTCCCAATACTCGACTTGCCACCGATCTGCTGTGGTTGCTCGGCATCCTTTTGGCTTATGCACCCTGGTGGCTTTCCTCGACTCCGATCTTCGGCGGCACCAAGCATTGGCTTGCCGCCTATCCCTTCCTTTGTCTCCTCGCAGGTCGCGGCTTCGAGCTGCTCGCGGCCGAGCTGCGTCCCTGGTTCTTGCGTTGGAGTACGGTGGCATCAAGGCAAGAATGGCTGCGGCGTGTTCCTGGCGGGGCGCGCTCGATCTATGCTGCTCTGTGCTGCGTTGCCACGGCAATTTGCGTCAGCGCGCCGGTTGCGATCACGATCGATTCGACACCGTATGGGCTGAGTGCCTACACTCCGCTGGTGGGCGGGGCACAAGGAGCAGCATCGAAGGGACTCAATCGAACGTTTTGGGGCTACACGTCGATCGCTCTTGCCGCTGAGATGTCACGACGGCTGCCCCAGGGTGGATTGGTATTCGTCCATGACACGGCTTTCCAGAGTTGGAACATGCACCGTCTCGATGGAACAATCGCTGCGAATCTCGTCCCGACTCTCAATCTGGCGCAATCGAAGCTAGGGCTTTACCACCACGAGCCACACATGAAGCGCGTCGAGTATCAGCTCTGGGAGGCCTATGGCACCACGGTTCCCGTCGCTGTTGCCACTTTCGGTGGGGTGCCGATTGTGTGGCTCTACGAACGCCCAAGCCCGTAGAGCGCCGAACGGTTGAAGTCCCCACTACCCGCACCGGAAGGGCTCGTCGCTGCCACACCTCGAATCGGCGCTTTCGTTGCGTGTGACTCAACCCATTCGACGCTCTAGCCAGCACTCTTCGACTTGACGAATGCCCGGCTTCGCTGGGCACACTGGCCGTCAAAGAAGGCTCCGGTACCTACGCGCCTCTCGTCGAAAGGTCGCTTCGGTTTCAAGGGCGGTTACGCCTCTCGTCGAAAGGTCGCTTCGGTTTCAAGGCGCTTCCGCGGGCCTTCGTTACGCCCTTGGGTGCTACTGATTGTTGGATACAATAAGGTCGGCCCAGCGAGCATCGCCTTCCAAGAGGAAAGGCAGGTTTGTAACGGTCAATAGATCGACAGGGCCATCCGGGCGATGGCCAGCGCCTTTGGCCCAGACCATTCGGAAGCGAACCCCAGCCTTTCGAAAGTGACTCTCCGCCACCTGAGCCCGTTGACCGCACGCTTTCGTCCCGCACACAATCAACACAGCCTGTCCGCCGCTCTTATGGAAGTGGTTCACCGTGAGATTCGACCAGTCCGCAAAGCCACCCTCAACGAGCAGCAGCCGAGAGAATAGTGAACCCGCCTCAGCGAAGGCGAGCGCGCCCATAGTCGCCCCTTGCGAATAGCCCGCGTAAACGTAGGGTCGAGCTGACCCTACGCCGGGTACGAGCTGTTCGAACTGCTGAACCACGGCCTGCACCTCGCGCCGGAGCGCATGGTGATCGGGATAATAGAATCCCCGAGTCTCATCC
Source organism: Myxococcales bacterium (assembly GCA_050263495.1). Classification (GTDB taxonomy): domain Bacteria; phylum Myxococcota_A; class Polyangia; order Polyangiales; family Polyangiaceae; genus FEN-1139. Next base: position 1,975 of record JBLNFG010000737.1, read on the forward strand.
TTGAACGCGATGCGTTTGCCTCGCGGACAAAGCAGCGTCGCGCGGCCGGAGAAGATGCGATGGAAGTGTCGGCAGTGCCATTCAGCCTCACCACCAGCACCGTGGGTGACAACGATGACTGGAGCGCGCGCGCGAAACCAAGCTACCGCTGGCTCGAATTGGGGTACGGCAATCTCGGTCCAGGTTGCTTCTGGAATCCGCTGCAATTCGGGACTGTCGGAGACCGGCTCTTGCGCAACGCTCAGGGCTGGCTTGGAAGTGTTGAGTGACTCGTTGCGGGGCTGCAAGCTCGGTGGAGGGTTGCTCTCCAGCCTCGGTTGCTCAGGCGCCGAGGGCTGAGCAGAAGGCACTCCGGATTGCGGCCCGAGCCGGGCAGAGTGGCACCCCCATACCGCGGCAGCGATCGCGGCCGTCCAGAGTAGGGGCGGGCGTTGACGCTGGACGGGATCGGGGCTACCGGCATGCTCCGCGTGGGGTTTTGCCTTGAGTCGACTATTCACCTTCAAAAAAGCGCCCGCGTGGCTGGTTTCCAGAGACGTAGTGCTCGAATTCACGCTGCTGCTGGCGGGCCTGATCATCGTTTATCCGCTTTGGGTGACGTTGAGACCACCAATCCAAGACCTACCACAACATGTTGCTGCGGTACGGGTGCTTGCCAGCTACGGCGACGCTCCTTTCCGATTTCGAGAGTACTTCGACCTAACCCTCGGCAAGACTCAGTACCTCACCGTGTACCTCGCAGCCCTGCCACTGGCGAAAGTGGTCGGGCCCACCATCGCGACAAAAGCGATCCTCTCGGTTGCGCTAATTGCAACCCCCATGGCGCTGCTGCGTCTCGTTCGAGCGCTTGAGTTTGAGCCATGGCTCGCGTGCATGTGCCTGCCGCTCGTTTTCAACGTACACGTGGCGTACGGCTTCCTCAATTTTCTGGCAGCCATCCCTTTGATGCTTTGGAGTCTCGCGATTGCGGTCGAATTGCAGCGGCGGCCCACGTGGCAAGGACAAGTCTGGCTCGGAACAATCCTCTTGGTTTGTTTCTTCACGCACGTGGTGCCGTTCGGACTGTCCGTAATCGCCTGCGCGAGCTTGACCGGTCGGGATCGACGCGCGTGGACGCGTCAAGCACTCGTACTTTTACCGGCGATGCTCGCCGCTGTGCTTTGGTTGTTCACCAGTCCAGCAGGCAGAGTTGTCGCGTCACTGGGTCAAACCGTAGGTTCGACGCCGTCTGCGGCCCATTTACCCTTTGGCATGGCGCTCCGCGTCTTACCCGATTGGTTGCTGCACGTCACTACTGCTGAAGACGAGAATCTACGACTGATTGTTTGGGCACTCGCCGGTTTGGTGCTTTTGGTGTCGTCCGTTACCTGGCCTGCGGTGGAGCAGAGTGGCCGCCCGGTGGTGTGGGGACGATTCGTCGTGCTCGCGCTGGTGCCCTTGTCAATGTGCGCCTACTTCGCTCTGCCGAATGGATACGGCTTCATCTGGCCTATTTGCCAGCGTTTTCCGGTCCTCGCGTTGATACTTGGTGTCCTGCTGTTCGGACGTGCCCCAAGGCGGGCGATCCAAGGGGCTGCAGCGCTTGCGATCATTCTGGCGGCACTAGGTGCGGCTGAGCAAACACGGATATTCCGAAAGGCAGGGGAGGACGGCTACCATGGATTCGACGCTGTATTGGCGCAGATACCGCGCGGGAGTCGAGTCGCTACTCTGGTTTTCGAGCGTCAGTTGGAGGGGCTCCAACTCTCGCCGTTGATGCACGCAGCGGGATGGGTTCAAGCCGAACGCGGGGGATTCGTCATGTTCACGTTCGCAGAGTTTCCCTCCTCACCATTCACCTACCGGAGTGAGAAGCGGCCGCCGCGCATTCCGCCGCGTTGGGAGTGGGGCCCGGAGAGAGTGGTGCCGGATCGGGACTTGGGGTGGTATGATTACTGCTTAGTGCAAGGCTGGTCGGGAAGCCTCGAGCACTCCCGACGGTTTAGCGAAGTAGTGCGGCGCGGACGGTGGTCCTTGTGGCGCCGAAACGGTCCAGCCGATCCGAGCCCTTCGGATTAGCTAGCGGCATTTTCCAGCAGCGAGTCGAACCGTGACGGCTTGTTGCGTCACCTAGGTGGATCGCCCATGTTAATCCCTGTGACATACGTAGGATTTCCTCTTGCGAGGCATCGTTCGAGTTTCCGAACACTCGGGGCCGTCATTCGGTGGAGCCTGGCGTTGACACTGTATCTGATCGTTTCCACCAGCAGCGCCGAGGCTGTCGTCGCACAAGCGAGTACGGGTGGCGGTGAGCCATGGGGTGCTGCACCCTCCCAGCCGACTCCGGCCGCCAGTGTTTCCCCCGAAAGCGGTTCTACATCGGCGGTCACTTCCACACCCCCCACACCGCCTTCGCCAGCCTCGCAAGGTACAACGGTCGCTCCGAATCAGGACGCCGCGACGGATGCAGATCCAGAAGCGCTCACAATGTTTCGAGCCGACCTCGATCCCTACGGAAGGTGGGTCGATGACGCGCGCTACGGAACCGTGTGGATTCCGAATCGTGAGGTCGTTGGAGCCAATTTTTCACCTTACGTGACTTCAGGCCATTGGGCGTTAGATGCCGACGACAACTGGGTTTGGGTAAGCGACTACCCCTTCGGGAAGGTTGTGTTCCACTACGGTCGCTGGTTCTACTCGTCCGATTACGGTTGGGCATGGGTACCAGGGCGAACGTACGCTCCAAGCTGGGTCGTGTGGCGGACACCCACGACCTCGAGCTACGCGTACGTCGGCTGGGCGCCGATGCCTCCGCGATTCGGTTGGTTCTCTTCGGGTGTGGTTTGGTACTCGTCGATGTGGCCAACCTCCTACGTCTTCTGTCCGAGTGACTACCTGTTCTATCCCTCGGTTGGGCTATACGTCGTGCACGATCCGTGGCTCGTTGGCAGGCTCGGGATTTACACGAGCTTCTATTACCCACCGTTTGGATACTACGGGTGGGGCTATCACGGGCACGGCTATGGAGGAATGGGCTATCACCACACTCAACACTATGGTCCGCCAGTTTACCGGACTGGTGTGCCCGCGCGGGCGGTACCTCGGGAGCGCATCGCGGCGCAGCCTCGATTTGCTGGAGCATCCCGTTTCGAAAATCGGGCGAGCATCAGTCGCGGCGGACGCGCCGGGGCCACTCCAGCGATTGGGAGTCGGGCAGCGGCTTCGCCACGCACCGCAAGCAGTTGGACCGCTCCACGAGTCTCCCCCTTGGCGAGGCCCAGTGGCACCATCACGCCGCGCTCTGCCAGTCGACCGTTCGGTGACGCTGCGCCTGGCCGCGCCAGCAGTTTCCGGTCCTCTAGTCCGGCGGCGCCGTCTCCCTCGTTTCGATCGTCGCCAAGCTTCCGGTCGTCGACCCCTACTTTTCGGTCCTCATCCCCTAGCTTCCGCTCCTCGCCAAGCTTTCGGAGCGCGCCAAGTTTCCATTCAGCGCCAAGCTTTCGGAGCAGCCCAAGTTTTCGCGGTGGCGGGCGCCACCGCTGATGCATTATGAATTCCCCAAGGGTGTATATGACTCGTTTCTTCGTTCGAATCGTACCCGCGCTGTTTTCACTTCAGCTTGTCGCTTGTGGCTACGACAACGACGATCGTCCAAGGGCCGAACCGGAAGAAGAGTTGCCGGTCGTGTCCGACATGATCGACTCGGACCAAGTTCTGACTGATCTCACCACGGGCACCGGGCTTTTCGTCGAGTACACGCGGGGCGGCAAATGGAAGATTCAGGCCACCTGTGACTTGGTGACGAGCAAGAGCGACTGTCTGTGGGACATCTATGCGTCTACCCCGCTCGGGACACCGATTGTGTCGAGCGAAGCAATCGATCTCGAGGCAGACGATCTGCTGAACGTGAAGTCCGACGGAGAACTGACGTTCTACACGACAACGGGTGCTGACGTTGACGGCGTTTCCTTCAGCACCGTCCCGGGCGAACCAATCACCTTCCAATTCAGCCTAGACGGGGCAACGCATCCCGAGGACTACTTCTTCTACGTCAGCCTGGGCGAACTAGTGAGTGGCGTTGGCTCGAACGTGATCAAGCTAACGCCAACGGACCCATAACCACCGCTCCGACCAGGCCAGAGCTCTGCGCACGAGAAGAACGTGTCGCGGCTCCGGCACTCGTGGATGGTGAACGGTAGTCTGCCCCGGCTTTAGCGCCGACCTGAGCGCTTGGCGCCAGCAGCAGACTTTTTGGGTTTGCCCGTCGCGGTGGAGATGGTTTCCGAGTCGCGATCGTGGTTCATGCGATCGGAGGCGGGGGGCGGCTCGGAATCGTGCGACGACTGCAGCCTCGCCGAGGCTTCGGGTTTAGACTCCGCGACGCTCGGGCTGCTGCGTGGGGACTCGGCTAAGCGAGACTTGAGTTGCCTCTCAGCCTCGAGCCACGTCTGCTCTGCCGCTCCTTCCGGACATCCCATAGATTGCCAAATCTCGTATGCCTTCGTGCGAACGAGACCAGGATCAACGACGATGTCTTGTTGCGTGCCTTGCATAACGAATCCCTCCGATTTCGGTTAGTTGAACAGTGATGATGCAATTAGACACGAGCTGCCGGGTACAGGACAAGTTATTGAACTGCTCGCGCCTGGGGGCGTTGATTGCGCTCACCAGCCTTTCCCAATGTACTCGTGCACTTGCCGACGCGAGCCGAGGGACGGACCTTTAGGGGGGATCCTTTGGCAAATCGCGCGAGAGTGGAAGTGGGGCAGTGGTACGAGTAGCCGCAGACGATTCGACGGGCTGCGCGACATCCGGGCCGAGCACCTCACCGCCATTGGCCCGAGCAACCGCCCCCTTTAGTGGATCGAGGCTGGGCTTCACCAAGAGTCGTCGGCGATCTAGGTCTTTGAATGCCAGCCGCAACATCTGTACGTCGGACAGCTCGATGGAGCCCGGATGGTGACTCTCCGCCTGCTGCGCAAAGTAAAGCCACCGCGCCGCACCATCCAAATCTCCCAGCTTCAGGAGCGTGGCACCCCGATACAGACCATAACGAATACACTCCTGACTGTTGAGGGTCGCCAGGTTGTCTTCGCCATGCTCAAAAACCTCCGCGGCTTCGACCAACCTGCCTTCGACATATAAGGCTTTTCCTCGCTGGATGGGGTTCGCGCAGCTAGGCAGCAACGCAAGGCCCAGCAGCAAGATCAAGCGACGGCCGAAGTCCTCCATTCGAACAATGATACTGGCACAACCGTGGGCGCGCCAGGATCGGCTGTGCTGTTGCTTGCAACCGTACGCGGGTGTGCATAGATGTGCTACCAAGAGTTGCTGGCCATTTGTTCGGAGCTGAGTTGAATGTCCCCCACGGAAGAGATTCAGAACGTGATTTCGAGGATTCTATCGGATCCTCGGGTACTCAAACTGATGAGCAGCGACCAGTTGGTGCGTCTGCTCACCATGGTGTTCGGCGCGCAGGATCGGCTCGGTGAGGTCACGAACGAGCAGGTCTCAAAGCTCATGAAACGCTTCGGCATTGCGCCGATTGAGCGGGTTGAAGAGCTTGAACGTCGCTTGGAGATGCTCGAACGACAGTTGGAGACACAGCACCCCAACGTCAAAGATCAGAACTAAGAGCTCCTCCTGCCCATTACTCTGAGCCGCGGCGCCCCACTTGCTCGGCGAGCGCGAAGGGCGACCTTCCCCAAACCGGGGGCCACGGACTGTGGCGTCGCCCGTTGCGCTGAACGGCGTCATGCCGCCTCGCCTCAGCCCACCGCTCCGCACGCTTGGGCCGTCCATCGGAGCTTCGCGACACAGCTTCGGCTAGGACGCAGCCTCCTGGCGATCTCGCCAGCCTTGCGCCCCACCGCTGTGCCATGGCACCATCCGGCCCGCTCCATGGCACGACCTTGTGCCAGCCCCCGGAGGAATCTCATGCGCATCTCGACATTTGCCTTAGCGACCGCCCTTTCATTCTCAACGGCCTATACCTGGAACGCTCAAGCCGCAGCCGACGAAGAGAGTGAATCGAGCGACGAGGCGCCTGGCAAAGCCGAAGGCGCGGATGTTCGCGTTGCCGATGAGAGCGGCAACAAAGAGACCGTCAAAGAGCTCGATCCGGGAGAAATTGAACGGGCCAAAAAAGCCGAAGAAGCAAACTCACCCGAGGAAAAGAAGAACACCACCTATTACTTCGTCGGCGCGCGCTATCGCGGGCTCCTCATTCCGAAGTTCATGATGACGCTCTTTGCCGATGGTGGAACGAGCGTCTTTTCGCATGGGTTTGGTCCGGAGTTTACAGTTCGGAAGAACAACTTCGAGTATGTCCTCAGCGCCTGGTTTGCGGACTACGGCATGGATAGAACGCTATTCAAAGCCAAGAGTGATGGCCCCGACGCGTACGAGTTCGTCAAATCGAAGATGAAGGCCATATACCTGACCTCGGACTTCAATTGGACGAGTCAGATCAACCCAGTTTTCGGTCTGAATTTCGGGGTGGGCGGCGGCGTAGGGGTCTTTTGGGGGGACCTCATCCGAACAGAGGCTTACAAAGATGGGAGCACCGGAAAGTGGCTCGACTGCATCGGGCCTGGACAGCCCAGCGCGTACAGATACTACTGCGAGGACAGGAACGGGCAGTACAACGAGAAGGAGCCCAGCTGGGCCGGTGGCGGCAGCAAGCCAATCGTATTCCCGTGGTTCGCGCTGCAGACCGGGGTACGCATCAAACCGCACCGCAACTTCATGATGCGTGTTGATTTGGGCTGGGCACTTGTCGGGCCGTTCTTTGGTGTTTCCGGGAATTACGGAATCTGAGGCCGCCCATCATCGAGGCGTGAAAGATCCTTTGAAAAATCTAGATCTCCCGCCGCGCTACGAGCCAATCCAGTCACTCGGAGCCGGAGGCGGGGGTGAGGTTTGGGAAGTGCGGGACCGTCTGACGGACGCGCGCCTAGCTCTCAAGGTTTTGGCGGGTTGCGCCGGCCAACGCGAGGCAGACGCGCTGGTCAGGGAGGTCGTGGCCCTCTCTGGCCTCGAAGGGCTCGGACTCCCTCGAATTCTGTGGTTGGGGCGATTGCCAAAGTCGGACCGACTCTACGTGTTGAGGGAGCTGGTAGACGGCGAGAGCCTCGACCGTCGATCATCCAAGGATCCCTTCGCCGCAATGCTTGCCCTCGTCGAAGCGGCGACTCAGCTGACGGTCCTTCACCGCGGCGGCGTGCTTCACGGTGACGTAAAGCCCGCGAACATCATCTTGCGTAAGAGTGGTGGGGTCACGCTAGTGGACTTCGGACTTGCCGCGCCGTGGAAGGACGGCGGTGTGCAGCCAGAGGGACTCACGCCGCGTTACGCAGCCCCAGAGCTGATGCACGGTGGTCCGCTGACAGTGCGCGCGGAGATCTATTCCTTAGGATTAGTCCTGGGGGAGCTGCTGGATCTCGTCGGCGAGCAGCTCGACGCCGTGAAGCGCAAGAACGTGCAGGCGATTGTCTCCCGTGCAACGGATTTCGAGCCTTCAGTGCGACACCCGTCCACGGACGAATTTGCCTCGGAGCTTCGTCTAGCACTCGGCCTCAGCACGGGGCTAGGCCGTCCTTCCACGCCGTTTGCGTGGCCGATCCGAGGAATCGACAACACGGCTGCAAAGCTTCTCGGGATGGTATCGAATCTCGAACCACGTGGCGCGCTGAGTGTCGTCGGTCCGGAGGGCGCGGGGCGCTCGGTGTTGCTACGTCGACTTGCCTTCTCGCTCGGCATTGCAGGGCGATCGGTTGTGATGCTCGACGAAGTAGCGGCAGGGGTGGTGGAGGCCGCACGGGCGGAACTCGAGGCTGTGGTTCATCCAGAAAACACCCATTTCCTAGTCGACGACGCCGAACGATTGCCCGCGGAGATTGCCGAAAAACTTAGGCGTTTTGCTCAACAAGGGGCCCGCATTGTAAGCGTCGGAGAGGTCGGCTCGACTCAGACCACGGAGCGCTTCGAAGTTCCGGCGCTCGAAGTGGAGGTAGTGACGGAACTCGTGCGAGGTGCTGTTCCGTCCATCACGGACGAGCTGCTGGCGCGTATCGTGGAAGTGGCAAAGGGGCGCCCAGGGCCACTGCGTCACCTCGTAACGAGGATCGCTCAGAGTGCGGTTGCCTCTCCAGACGACCTCGAAGATATTCTCGACGAGACGGCGGACCACGCCGTGCTGCCCAAGCTACCTGTCGACCGAGCCATGGCGCTGCTCGACCGTGGTCGTTACCGCGACGCCCAGGAGCTACTCGACAAGACCTCCAATCTCGCCGGAGCCCGTGAGCTGGAGTGGTGCATCGTACGTGCGCGACTCGCGCTCGGACTCGGTGACGCCAACAAAGCCCTACAGATCCTGCTTGAACGCGCCGAGCACGGCGAGCCCGACCCGAAGACGAACGTTGGCCGCATTTTCGCCGTCAACCTGGCGCGCTCTCACGTTGGGGTAGGGAACTATTTGGAAGCAATTCGTGTTGCTGAACGCGTCTCCGACGACGTGACCAGCGAGGGGCTCGAGGCCATGATTCAAGCGGCCACCGCCTACCGAAATCTAGGGCGAGCAACGGACGCGAGTCACTGCCTCACCTCTGCTCGAGCCGGCGCGGAGCGGCTAGGTGAACCGCGAATTCTGGCGATGCTCGACGTCACGACGGGCCTGTTGGCGCAACGCGAAGACCGATTGGATGAAGCGCTCCAGGCCTACCGAGAGGCGCTCAAGTCGGGACAAAAATCGAATGACGCCGGCCTGCTTGCAACGGCGCAACTCAATTTGGCGGGCATTCTTCAGATGCGGGGTGACCTTGCCGGCGCGATCGAGCACTACGAGGCCGCCCTTGACCTGGGCCAGCGTATTGGTCGCAGTTCCACTGTGCGTAACGCGCTGCTCTGCCTCGCTGGTCTTGATCTGTTCTTGGGGCGCCTGGCCCGAGCCCGGGCACGAATCGATGAGTTGGCTACGGATCGAGCGGCGTTACCCGCGCGGATCGAAGCCCAGCTGCGCGGTGTCGAGGCGGATCTGTTCACCCAAAACGGCAACATCGAACGTGCTGTGGAGCGTTACGGTGCTTGCGCCGCTGCATACGAGCAACTTTCCCGCAATGCAGATGCGGCTGAGGCAATGCTCGAGGGCGTGCTAGTCGCCGCTCGAGCTCCCACGGCGGATCCAGGTGAACTTCGCGTTAGGCTCGAGCGAGCCAAAGCGTTGCTCGATGATTCGCAGGCGCACCGCCACCTTGTGTTACTTGCCGAAGGTCGGTTGCGGACCATTTCCGGCGAGGAAAGCGCTGCACGCACCAGCATCGACCAGGCAATAGCTTGTGCTCGCGAGCGCAACCAGAAGGAATGGGTGTGGCGGGCGCTAGAGGCGAGGAGTGATCTTGAACTGCGACTCGGCAGGCGGCTCAGGGCGCGGCGGGATCGTGAGGAGGCGCTCGCCGTAGTCGAGGAAATTGGCGCTGAGCTACCGCCAGACTTGCGCGAAGTATATTGGAATGACACTCGCCGCAGTAAGTTGCGCGAACTCGTGGCGACCTCGGAACCTATCCTTACGCATGGGGTGGACGCGGCTGGGCTACGGGCGACCATGAAAAATGCGGACCTGTCTCGAGACGTGTCAACAATGTTGTCGACACCGCTTGAGATGCGGTTAGCCAGGATCTTGGAGATTAATTCCGAGTTAGCCGGTGAGCTCAACCTCGAACGCCTCACCCAGAAAGTGGTCAGCCATGCCGTGCGGATTGTCCGCGCCGAGCGCGGACTGATTCTGCTGCGCAACGATCAACAGCGCCTGTCCGTATACTGCGAACGAGCGACTGGAGAGGCAGAGCAGCACATTCGGTTCTCGACAACAGTAGCGGAAACTGTGGTCACGACGGGAGAGCCGGTGGTCAGTCTCAACGCCTGCGAAGACGCGCGCATGTCGGCTTGGGGCAGTGTCCACGAACTGATGCTCAAGTCCGTTGCCTGCGTGCCAATTCGGGCGCGCGACAAGCAGTGCATTGGCGCGTTGTACGTCGAAACCCGGTTAGCCCGAGGCAACGAATTCGTTACCGAACTACCGATGTTGCAGGCTTTTTCCGACCAGGTGGCGATTGCGATCCAGAACGTTCGACTGGTTCAAGAGAACCAGGCCCGCGCCAACGAGTTAGCCGACGCAAACGCGAAGTTGATCGAGGCCCAATCTCGGCTCGAAGACTTGCTTGGTAACCGGACCGCGCAACTCGAGCGCGCTCGACGCAAGCTGCGGGAAACGCGCGACACGTTACTCGGACACTTTGGGTACCACGGTTTGGTCGGGACCAGCGCCGCCATGCGGCGCGTGTATTCGTTAATCGAGCGTGTCAAGGATACGGACGTTCCTGTGCTCATCACGGGTGAGAGCGGAACGGGCAAGGAAATGGTCGCACGGGCCATTCACGAAACGTCGATCCGAGCCAAGCGCCGTTTCGTAGGGGTAAACTGCGGCGCGATTCCCGAGAATCTGCTGGAGAGTGAGCTCTTCGGTTGCGTGCGGGGGGCGTTTACCGGCGCCGACCGCGATCGCCGCGGTCTATTTCGAGAATACGAGGGCGGCAGCATCCTGCTCGACGAGATCGGGGAGATGCCGCACAAGATGCAGGCGGGCCTGTTACGGGTTTTGCAGGAGAAGCGCGTTCGCCCCGTGGGGGGCACGAACGAAGAGCCCGTCGACGTGCGTCTGATTTTTGCCACTCATCGCGATCTGTACGGATTGGTTCAAGACCGTCTATTTCGCGAGGATCTCTACTATCGAATCCACGTAGTCGAAGTGAACATCCCGCCCTTGAGGGAACGGGCCGAGGACATTCCCCAGCTAGTCGATCACTTCTTGGGGATCTTTGCCGCGCGCCATAAACGAGAGAAGGGGACTATCTCGAAGGAAGCGCTGCGACTGCTCATGGCGCAGCCGTGGCGGGGCAACGTTCGGGAGCTTGAGCACGTATTACTGAATGTCTGGGTCATGTCCGACGTGGAAGAGCTAGACGTGGACGACTTCGAAGTGGTACTTGGGCGCGCCACAGGTTCAGCGCATCCCGACGTGCATCGTTCGACCCCTCCGCTCGAAGTGCGACCGCGTGGAAACGCGCGTTCCAACGAGCAGCCCAAAGCGAACAGCGAGCGTCAACGAATCCTGGACGCCTTGGCGGAGTGCGGACAGAACAGGGTCAAGGCCGCTCAGTTGCTGGGGATTCCACGGCGCACCTTCTACCGGCGCCTGAACGAGTATGGAATTGGCTAAGGATTCAGTGTTTCTTGATCCCTAGCTGGCGTAGCTTCTTATGGAGCCCCTCGCGAGTCATGCCAAGCGCCTTAGCCGTACTTGTCTTATTGTTTGCGTGCTGACTGAGGGCTGACACGACAAGTTCCCGTTCCACGTGATCCAACATGGACTTGAGCGTCCCCTTGGGAATCGAGGGAGTCCTCTCAGAAGCGCGTGCGCCGGCAATGTGCGCTCCTAGGTGCTGCATCGTAATAAACGACGAGTCGTCGGCTACGATCACCAGACGTTGAATCTCGTTTTCGAGTTCGCGCACGTTGCCGGGCCAGTCATGGGCCATCAACTGGTCGGTAACACCAGCCGCAAATCCGAGCAGGTTCTTGTGATACTCTCGGCTGTAGCGCGTCAAGAAGTGTTGCGCCAAGAGCGCGATATCATCTTTGCGCTGGCGCAACGGTGGCACCTGTATCGGGAACACGTTCAATCGAAAGTAGAGATCCTGCCGGAACCTGCCTTCGGCGACCTCTTTCTCTAGATTGCGATTACACGCTGCGATAATCCGGACATTGACCTGCTGTGTCCGGGTCGACCCAAGCGGTCTGACTTCGCCTTCTTGGAGCACCCGAAGCAGCTTCGCTTGTAGCAGTAGTGGCATTTCCGTGATCTCGTCCAGAAACAACGTGCCACCGTCGGCGACTTCGAAGAGCCCCTTCTTGTCGTCCGTTGCTCCAGTGAACGCCCCCCTTCGGTGTCCAAACAGCTCGCTCTCCAGGAGGCTCTCCGGGAGTGCCGCACAATTCTGAGCAACGAACAGGCGATCGGCGCGCGTCGAGCGCGTGTGCACCGTGGCCGCGACGAGCTCTTTGCCAACGCCGGTCTCACCGAGAATGAGCACTGTGGCGCGCGTCTTTGCTAC
>JBLNFG010000738.1:0-3892 GCA_050263495.1 Myxococcales bacterium
CAACTCAAGCGCCGCCCTAGCCAAGGCTCCCATCACGTTGAGTTGATTCTTCCCGTCAGAATCCCTTACCAGCTTCAAGCCTGATGCACACGCCATGTGATGCACTGCGCGTAACGCGTCAAAGTACAGAAACCCTATCTCGAACACTGACGCAATCAATGTCACACCACCGACCCACCCCCAGTACGCAATGAAATGCTCAGCATGCGAGTGCCATCCCTCCAACGGGTAGTAACGGTGAGCGATGATCGTCGCGAGCGCGCTAGCTAACCCAGACAAAGCCCCCGCGAGCGCGGCGCGCCCAATTGCACGACGGGCAATGGTTTGTAACGCGACGCGCTCCTCAGTCGTTAGGAGGTGAACGGGATCATCCGCGGGCGCAACAGCAGGAATATCCTTCTGCCTGCGCATGAAGTAAACCGCTAGCCGCTCGGTGAGTGAAGCGGGCACGGGATATTGAGTATAGGCCTGTGCGTTTTCCACTAAATCGCCCGAACACTACCCGATTCCAGGAAAGTCAGCATCCAAAGCGCTCCTTTCCCCGGGGCAGTTGCATCCGGTAGCGCGACAGACTCGATCGTTTGCCCGGAACGACACCTTGCTCCAATGGGGCGGCAGAGGCGGCGTCGCGCGCTTCGGTTGGCTATGCCCCCTGACGCTCGGTTGCGCACCGGGTGTGTCATCACGCCGCGCTCAACCGCTGGCGGGCGCACGATTTCGTCTCACCACGAAATCACGGGGCTTGTTCTCGAATCGGTTGGGTTTGGCACAAAGAACGTTCTATTCTGGATCCATGAGCCCTCTATCCAAATTGTCGATTGCCACCCTGTGCAGCGTAGCGTTACAAGCCTTCGCCGTCCCAGCGATGGCCGATCGCGCAATTATCAAAAACCCGGGCGATCATCCGCAATACCGGTTCGAACTCGAACCACACCTGCTGCTTGGATTGTGGGGCGTACCTGGTCCAGCCGGTGCCATAGGATATGGAGCTGGTTTTCGCGGCTCGATCGTCGTCGTCGATAACGGGTTCGTGAAGGAGATCAACAACAACGTTGCGATCACTTTCGGTCTGGACTGGCTACACTACGATGTCGATAACTGGTGCGATCGCTACTGGCGCAACGGCAACCGCGTGTATTGCAACTGGGATAATGACGCCGATGTGCTCTGGCTCCCTGTCGCCATGCAATGGAACTTCTATTTGAGCGAGAACTGGTCAGTGTTTGGCGAGCCTGGCGCCGCACTCAGGATCAACGACAATCACTACGACGACAAGGTCGGATTGGTGCCTGTCTTCTATGGCGGGGGCCGCTTCTACTTCAGCAACACGGCCTCGCTCACGATGCGCATCGGGTGGCCTTCAGGGTTTGGGATCGGTGTGTCGTTCTTCCTCTAGGGGCTGCCGACTGCCACCCTCCACGCGTCCCCAACGCTCTACGGCTGAGTGGCATCATGCAGAAGCTTCTCAGGATCGAGCGCACTCAGCCGCCAAGGGGAATGGTTTGGAGATTCTGCTTCCACGCGGTCGAGCACCGCGCGCAATAGCTCTACCGAGAGGGCACAATCGACTTCTGCACGATGAATGCGTGGATAGTTCTCGCCAATAAAGTCCAGAAACTCCTGGCGCGTACTCCCGGCAAAGCCATCCCCAATCAGTGCCAAAGCGATCCTCCGGCCATGCTCGTTGAGCCAGTTGATCGCCTGGAGTGAGGTAACGGCGAGATGGGCACGCCGACTGTGCGTCGCTAGCTGTGCGGCGGCGCACTTTAGATTATCCATTGAGCCGTCGACCACGAGCACCGCTGGAGCGTCTGCGGCGAGCAGTTCTAGATTGATCACGTGACGCAATCGCTCAGCTTGAGCATCCGTCATCCGTAAGAACTCCACGGCCGCCCAAGGCGCGCCATCCTTGGTAGTTCCGGCACGGTGCACCTGGGCGTCGATTTCCTCACCCATCAGGCCAGGTGCAGTCAACACCATGCGACACGTTTCGCCCGGGGCAAGCGGCGGACTGCTGAGCAGCAGGGCTCCGTTCGTAGACAAATTGCGCACCAGGCACGCACCGCTTTCACCTTGTCCGCGGGACGAGAGCAAGGCCACCCCTGCGACGTAGCTTCGAGAATGGCGGCGCCGCTCCACGGGATCGAGCACGCCTGTCGACGAAGTTTTCTCAGACACTTTTACCTTCTCTTTGGCGTACGGTCAGTTTACGCAAGCATCGTTTTGTTCCGACGCGACGAGCCGACTCCTCAGTCAATACGGTCAACATCGGAGCAAGCCTTAGCCTAGCGCGCTGATTCGCATCCAGCCCGCCGCGTAGCGTGCCGCTCCAGCAGCACGTCGGGTCGCCCAAGCCCCAATTCGTTTCGCGATTGCCAGGAGCACGTTCTTAATGAGGGCTGACTACCCGTGCACACCAGATGCCCCCGGGTTGGAAGCCCGGGGACATTGAGCGCGTACTTAGAGCAGCACGTTCCGACAGTTGGCATCGCAGCCATCACCGCCATTGGTGTTTCCATCGTCGCAATCCTCGCCGGGATCGAGGTGACCGTCGCCACACCAGTGCTCGGCTCGGCAGGTTGAGCTACAGCCATCACCGCTGGTCCGATTGCCGTCGTCGCATTCCTCAGAGCTTTCCTTGACTGAGTTACCGCACACGGCTTCCTTCTGGCAAGTCGAACTGCAGCCGTCGCCCGAGGCGTTGTTGCCGTCATCACACGTCTCGCCTGCGCCTATGGCACCGTCGCCGCACCAGGCTTCCTTCTTGCAGTCGCGGCTACAACCATCGCCCGAGACGGTGTTGCCATCGTCACATTGCTCACTGCTCTGCTGACGGCTGTCGCCACAGCGCTCGACCGTGCACAACGCACTACACCCGTCGTTGTCTAGCGTGCCGCCGTCGTCGCATTCCTCGATGCCATCTAGCAGGCCGTTACCACAGCCTTCACTTGTGCACTGCGGGCTGCAACCATCACCGGCAAACCGGTTCCCGTCGTCGCAGGCCTCGCCTGGTTCTTGGACCTTGTTGCCGCACGTTCCACCTTCGATCAGACAGGCCGAACTGCAGCCATCGCCCGAGGTGTTGTTACCGTCGTCACATTGCTCGAGGCCTTCCTTCACCTTGTTGCCACAGGCGGTTTCCAACTTGCACGTGGAACTGCAGCCGTCACCCGATACGGTGTTTCCGTCGTCGCATTGCTCGTTCAACGCCGTCTGAACCAGCCTATCTCCGCAGCGCGCGGCCAAGCACGCGTTACTGCAACTGTCGGTATCGTTCTGATTTCCATCGTCGCATTCCTCGTTGCCGTCGAGGCGGGCGTTTCCACAAATCTCCCTCAGGCACATGGCCCCGCAGCTGTCGCCGCTAACGCGGTTCCCGTCGTCGCACTCTTCACCGCTGTCAACGACGCTGTTTCCGCAGAATCCACCTTCCGAAGTACAGGTAGAGCTACAGCCATCGCCGGAAGTATTGTTCTTGTCGTCGCACTGTTCATTGAGTTGCGGCTGCGTCACTCCGTCGCCGCAGTACTCACGTTTGCACAGATCGCTGCAGCCATCGCCAGCAATCTTTCCGCCGTCATCGCATTCCTCGGTGCCTTCACGGACCCGATTGCCGCAAACGGCTTCAATCATGCAGACCGAGGAACAGCCGTCGCCGCTATTCGTGTTGTGGTCGTCGCACTCTTCGATGCCCTCGAGCACACCGTTGCCACAGATGACGGTCCGCGTGCAGTCCGAGTTGCAGCCGTCGCCATTGATCGCGTTACCATCGTCACATTGTTCACCCTTTTGCGTATCACGGATGCCGTCCCCGCAAACGGGGATCTTACAGTCGGGCTGGCAGTTGTCCCCGTAGCTGCGGTTACCGTCGTCACACTCCTCGCCAGCTTCG
>JBLNFG010000739.1:0-3629 GCA_050263495.1 Myxococcales bacterium
TCGCCCCGCTCTCCTTTTTCAAAGTGACGGTGCCCGTCGATGTCGATTTGGAGGCCTTTGCCGCGCTTTTCGACGCACTCCGCAAGGTGCTGCGGATTCGTTGGGGTAACGCTGGCTACACCTACTCGAGTTGGGAAGTCCTCGAGCGCTACGCCGGAGCACGCGCCATCTATGCTCATGCGAGGCGTTACTGCGGTTTCGACGTGGGCCAGTCGGTGCGGCAACTCGAGCGCTTCTGCGACGCGATAAGGACAGTGAATTGGCTGACTGCCGCCGGGCCCGAGTTGACGGCGAAACTCGAAGCGGTGCGCCCCGTCGGGCTCGATGCGTCGAACCTCATTACCGTCCTGCGCGACGAGCATGGCCTCCTGGTGCGCGCCGGGCAAACGCCCCAAATCGGTGACGTCAACCGTCTCGAATTTCCCCCGCCCTACGCCGCGAGCGATCGATTGCTTCGTCCCATCCGCGCGACTCAAGCGAACTTTCTCGGGCGCTGGGACGAACGCAGTACCGAAGCCTGGCTCAGCCGTTTCGAACGCAGTTCGACTTGATTCTCACCGCCGAAGCATCGAGGTCGTAAAATGCCCGCAAAGTCCAAGGTAGATCCAAAACCCGCCAAGTCCGCCAGAGTCGCCAAGACGGCCAAATTTGCGAAGACGTCGGTGAAAACAGGGAGCAAAAGGTCGACGAAATCGCCGAAACAGTCTGCCGGCGCAGCGTCATCGCGCGCGAAAGTGGGCGCAAAAGTAGGCGTAGACAAGGCCGCCGGTAAGGTCGCAAAAGTCGAGCCCGAAGTCGATCTCCGCGCCTTGCTCACTCCCACGGTGAAGAATGGCAAGCGCGAGTTTCCGAAGATCAAGTCGAAGGCCATTGATGACGACCTGAGCGAATACATTCAGCACAACCCCGATCTCGAGGTGAACGAGCTCATCGAGGTGGCACACTACCACCCGAACAATCTCTTCAATCAACGTGCAGCCGAGCGATTGTTGGGATTGACCGACACGAAGGCGCTCGAGGCGGTGGCAAACCTGCTCGACTTCGATGCCCCGTTCGGCGGCAATTGCGCTCGGATTTCCATCGATGCTTGGTTTAAGCTCTCGTCTCGCCGTGCCTACGAGCATTTCGCGCCGTATCTCCGCAAACGTCCCGAAGACATCGTGGTGAGTCAATACCTGTTCGAGTTCCTCGTTGACGAGGCGACCGACAATGCCCCTCAGGTGCGAAAGCGCCGTAAGGAAGTCGGGATCCCCCTCGATTGCCTTGTCAAGGAGCCACGCTGGCTCGACTTGTGCGTGGAGCTGAGCGACTGGGAACGCCGTAGGGATTACTGCATGGAAGTCCTGCGCGGAGTCGGCGACTCGCGGTTCGTCGACGTGACGCTGCAGCGGCGCGGTAGCTACGCCAACTTGGCGGAATGGCTGCGGTTGCTGATCGTACCAAGCCATTGGGATCCGAAGCGGCTCGCCCAAGCGACTGCGTTTTCGAAGCGCATCAAGGTGCTCGTCGGCAGTGAAAAGAACTCGCGCAAGAAGCAGGAGCTCGATGCCGTGCTGCGGACGCTCGACGATCCTGCGGATGGCGTCAAAGCATGGCGTGATTTGCTCAAGACCGAACAGAAAGCGGACAACAAGAAATCCTTCGAGTTCATCGTCGAGGTACTGCAGAAACTCGCCAAAAACACGAAGAAGCGCTAACGACGAATGCACGGGCGCCGTGGACCAATAAGGTGCGCCGCAACGCGCGGCGATATGGAACACGGCAAGGCTTCTTGCGAGCTGCCGTGTCCGGTGACGCGACAGTTCGCGCTCGTCGAGCTTGCGTCTTGGGTCTCGCGATGCGCTAGCCGTTGCTGAGCGTATTGTCGAAGGTACGGACGACGCCGCCGCCCTCGGCTTTCACGTCCATCGACGACATGACCACTTGACACATACCCATGATCTTGTTGCTGATGAGACCCATCGCAATACCAGGCTGATCACCGTTGCTGATGGCCGTCTTGCTCTTTTTCGTGTACATCGGCGTGCCCATGACCAGGGTCTTCGTGGTGTATCCAGGCCCAGGAGTCACCGTCATCGCGATGTTTGGATAGGGCAAAGGGATCGGCGCGGGTGCGGGTGGAGCCGGCGTCTTGCAGATGTCATTGGGACCCGAGCTGATGAGCTGGTGTCCGGAAGTGATGCTAGCGACCATCTTGTACGCGCTGATCAGAGGCATGATTCTCTTGACGCTCCCGAGTCCGCAAACTGCGACACCTCCCGAAGCCTACCCGTTCGTCCCCGTGCCGGCAAACTGCACCTCGGGCTTCGCGCTACTTTCGCCAGCAAAGCTACGTCGCCGGACATCCCGGAGCTGCGGAGGTGCAGTTGCGCGCCATAGAACTCACGACCACGCCCTCACATTTGCGTTGACACGTTCCGGTGTCGGCACAGTAGTGACGTTCGATGATGACAGTCCAGGTGTGCCGCCGCTCTTTTGCTTCAAGCTGTGCCTTCAGACCGACCTTCTCGCGGTACAGTCGCTCCGACAGGAGCAGCTGGACTCGTGGACTCCAACGCCTGTGCGGCTAGTCGCCCCTCACCAAGGGCATCACTTCTCTATCGCAGACCCATGATAACCACCCCCCGCCTCCACCATCCCCCGAAACTTCCGCCCAAGTTCCGCATCCTTCGCAATCCGTCGCGTCCACGCCTGCTGCAGTTCGAAGAATTGCCGTAGCTTCAAACCGAAGTGGGCGCATACGTCCATGGGCGTCATCCCTTGCTCAATTTGGGCCACCATCGCTGCGTAGATTTCGAGCGAATGGCTGGGTTCGGAGGGAGGGCAGTTGCTCTGTGCATCCGCGACGGCCCTCTCGAAGTCGAGCAGCACGTGCGTTTGTCCCTGCTGTGCCGCCTTGGCTAGCCGAAGCCCGCACGCTTTCTCTACCTCCGCCCAGCTCCGTTCATCCAGCCCAGCGCCGGTGAGCACCGAATCACGCGGCTGTCCCGACGCGAGTCGGGTCATTAGCTGCGCATACGTTGTTAGGTCAACACCGTGCACCGCATCGGGCATGGCGGGCGCTACCTGCGAATCCGCATCCGAGTGTGGAATGCCGTTATGGTCTCGGAGTTCTGGCATAAGATGCTTGCGTGACCGACTCTACCAGAAACCCAGAACCTGAGGCAGGTGTTTCGGAGCCCGCACC
The DNA here is from genome assembly GCA_050263495.1 of Myxococcales bacterium. Lineage (GTDB taxonomy): Bacteria > Myxococcota_A > Polyangia > Polyangiales > Polyangiaceae > FEN-1139. The sequence goes on from JBLNFG010000739.1 coordinate 3,188, forward strand.
GCTTCCGCAGGCGTCTCTCACGCTCGAAGAGCATGCCAGGATTTCTGCAGAGATCGCTGAAGGAGATCTTAGCGAGGCGGAGTTACTGAAACGCCACGGAGTGAGCCAACAGCAGTGGAACGACGCGACGCTGCAGTTGATGACGGCCCTCGCAGAGGACGCCCAGAAGAATGGTGCGGAGGCGACTCTGGCGCTCCTCTACTCCGAACAGTTTGGCGCACACCAACAGAGCCTCAAGCCGTCGCCAGACATGACTCCGGAACAATGGGAAGAACTACAGTTCGACATCGAGCGCAGTGACGGCCCTGACATTCCACTCGCCCAACGCCACATGAGTATGGCGGACTACCTCCGACTGGTCCGTGTGTTCGCTAAGCGCATCACCGAAGAGCCAGAAGTGGCGCTGCGTGTACAACGACGCCGCGCCGAACTCGAGTCTAGC
>JBLNFG010000740.1:0-3230 GCA_050263495.1 Myxococcales bacterium
CGCCCCACGGGGACCAGGGCGTCTACGCGATTGGGCATCGACCCACGGTGACCAGGGCGTCTACTCGATTGGGCATCGACCCACGGTGACCAGGGCGTCTACTCGATTGGGCATCGACCCACGGTGACCAGGGCGTCTACTCGATTGGGCATCGACCCTTCGTTATGACGCTTCAGCTCCGCAATAAGGATACACAAACCGGGCTTTCGCTGCTTACCAACCCCAAAAACTCTTGACGCGTAAATGCACTTCTCACGCATAGCGGCAAGAGCAACGATAATCAGTGTCGTCCCTACACCTGATCGGACGATCACACACTCGCACGGCTCAAAACGCTGGATGAGCCCGGCCCCGATAGCGAGTTCGTGGAACTACCTGCAGTATGATCAGCCTCCCTTAGATTCTGCGGGTCAGGGGATTTCGCTACCGCTCGTTGACCTGCCCGCACCTACGTAACGTACCCGCCTGACATCAACAGTGTGTCACGCGGGTACGAGGTTCGTCAATAACAATTCTCGCGAACCCAGGCTGAAAACACGTGGGGCAATGTGGATACTATGAGTTGCCGAGCTCATACAGCACCAACCCCTGAAGCACAGGCACCAGGCGTCGCGCTGTCGTGGCTACCGTGCGTTTCCGTGATCACGGGGATGCTACGGGACTAGGAACTGGCCAGTTTCCCCCGTTGTCGCGCAGCTAGAGTCTGCGTCTAAGGGGCATGACCTCGGCGCCGCGCGAATCGACCACGGCGATGTTCTAGGTCAAACAGTTGGAACTACGATGGCCAGAACGGCGCATCTCGAGCCCGCATCCGTAAGCCGCGTTGTGATGTTGCGGAAGGGTTTCGAGTCCAAATCTGCTCGGAACAACGAAATCAGCCGACTGCCGTCTGTGTGGATTCACTGATGATGACGCTGCGCTCGCAGTTGGCGCGGCTTCGGGACTATGGGCATTGTCTAAGCTCTCTGCGTTGCTCGATTCAGGACGATGACGCGGAGAAAACGTGAGCTGCCATTCGGATAAGGCGCGTGGAGTGACTGACTATAACGCGTTGCGGGCGTTGCGGGCGTTGCGGGCGCTTCCGACGCCTGGTTTCATTGCGGGCGATTGTCTCCGCGACTGGGCTGACTCTTCGTTACGGCGACCACCACCACGTACTCGTGCAATTGGTAGAGCTGCCCGCGGAGAAATTCACATAGAAATACCCGTCTGAGGCCCGCGCGATGTAGGTCGCAACCGAGCAGTTGGTGCTTGGTGCACAACCCGGATTGGCGCCATTGATAGAAACGGTGCGGGTGTCGCAGTTGCTCATCTGGATCCCACGGAACACCTCGTTGACCGCTGTCACTGCGAACCTGTAACAGGTTGCTGCCGCGGGGATCGCCTTATACTCCGTCGAAGTCGAGCCCCGTGTGCCAAGATCGACGTAAGTGCTGCAATAGCTGCTGGCAGAGGAGCTACCGCCTGAACTCGCACTGCCGCCCGTAGCTCTCGAACCGCCGGTGCTGACAATGCCGCCAGTGGCAACTGCGCCACCACTGCTCGGCGTTCCACCGTTAGTTTCCACTGCGCTCAGGGTACCGCCCGTAACGACCGCGCCACCAGTACCGTTCCGTCCGCCAGTGGCGATCGCGCCGCCATTACTCGTGGCTCCGCCGATGCTTCTTAGGCCACCAATCGAGTTGAGGGCGCTCGTCGAACTCGTGTTAGCGCCTCCCGGACCAGAGGTTCCTCCAACGCCTTGGGATCCGCCATTCGCGGTGACGCCGCCAGCATTCGCGGAGGATTGCGCCATTGGGGTGCTGCCTCCCGCGGCGCGCCCACCCCCACTACCCTCGATGCCACCGGCTCCGATGGACCGTTCGAGGGACGTAAGCGAAGTCGCTTCGGTGCCACCCTGCCCGTCATTCTGTTCCGGCAATCCAGTCGTTGTGCCGCGCGCTCCGCCGCTCGTTGCTCCGCTATCCGCCGATACTGTGCCGGTCAGGGCGGACGTCTTTCCGCCGTTGGCGTTGCTCGATGCCCACGTGGACGAGCCCACGTTCTTCGCGCTGCTCATTCCGCCTCCGCCACTGCCCAGAGATGGCCCGTTGTTGACGGCAGTCGCATCTCCGCTTGGGATTGCGGCATCGTCCTCGCTCCCCATCACGTATGCCGGCGCATCGCATCCCGCAAACAGTGGTGCGGCGAGACTCGGTAGGATTATCCCCAAGTAGGCACGACTGCGTAACGAAGAGAATCGTGACATCGTTACTCACTTTGAATGAACGATTCTCCCCTGGCAATGGCTGGTAACCCGTCGGGAAACGTCGCCGCTCTTGGTTCGGGGTAGAAGAACAGAGCTGATTACAGCCGATTTGTGCCGATATCAACGGACGCGTTTGACGCGTCTCGGGAAACGTTGGAGTTGTGTGCTGCGACACTCTCCTCGAACCATACCGAGCAATGTCGAGATCACGCTGCACTGGCCGGTTACGCGACAGAACGAGTTTTGACTCTGAATTGTTGACCGAGGTGCCGAAATGTGTGCGTTGCTCGGGATCTCTCGCCAGCATTGGAAAAGCTCTCCTCACTAGCAAGGCCGACACCACGCTCAAGAGAAATCGCGAGCACGGTCCACCAACGAGGGAGCGTATGGCCATGCCCATGGCGACTTCGACCGTCGGATAGCGAAGCGCGCCTCCCTCGGGCCTTCTCGAACAAATTGCGATGGAGTTGAGCCGTCCTTCTGCCGGTGCGGCACTCTAGGTCGAACGTTCCACGCGTTCCTCGTCTCGTCTTGGAGTCGCTCGCGATGGCCGCCTGCGCACGGGCGCCATTGGCTCGACTTGCTCGACGATCCCGCTCCATGCCCAACCTCCAGAGAATCTCCTATGACCATTTATCGTGCCAATACTCTCCAATTGACTGCCGTCGGTTTGATTCTGATCGGGTTCGGTGCTGTCGCATGCGGTGGCGACAGTAGTGACTCAGAGGAAGAAGGGGTGGGCGGGTCCGATCAAGTCGCGGTTGGTGGAAAGGCGTCCACGGCCCCTGGCTCAATCGGCACCGGCGGTACCGTTGTATCTCGAGGGGGAGCCACCGCCGCTACCTACAACTCGGGCAAGGGTGGCTATCAGTCGACCACCACCAATCGGTTCGACGCCACTGGCGCTAAGAGCGGCACGGGTGCCGGTGCTTCCACCGGAGCCGTGGGTGGACTGCCTAACCGAAATACAGGAGGTTTCTCA
>JBLNFG010000741.1:0-12040 GCA_050263495.1 Myxococcales bacterium
CTCCACACGATTCCACAGGGGCCAACAGCCGTCGGGAACACTGAGAAGGAGATCTCGGACATGGTTGCATTCCCGACTGATCTCTAGCGGTGCGCCGAGTGGGGTCAAGGCCGATTGCGTGCACGCGGGTGAAACCGCCGGGACGGGTTGGCGCGTGCACGCGCATTTACGCGAAGCACGCACGCGGGTCGTCGCGCATTTACGAGACGCGTGCGGGGGGCGGAGCACGGAAGCACGGATTTGGGAGGAGCAGGCCGACGCGAAGCGGAGGCGGTGGTGGGCAGCCCGTCCTTCGCGTCCAAACAGCATGTGGCACCACGCCGCTCCCTGTGAGATTCGGGGCGCGCGTCAGAATTCCCCAATCTCCGCCCGAATGTGTGCGCAGTTGCGCTGGGTGTCAGCTGTCTTCGGCGCAGTTGCGTCCTAGGGTGTGTACGAACGACGCCGGTGCGGCTCCAGCGAGTAGCCAGTTACTATCGAAACGAGGTGTCCTTCAGACCAGCTGCTAGTACCGTTGAGCCCGACACGAGCCTCGGTCAATTGGGGCACGTACCCAACTCCCCGTTCGTTTCCCGCATCGTTGGTGGCACTCACCCCAGACGATTTGGCGTGCTAGCAACGATTTCTGGTCAGTTCGTCGCAATCACGAATGGGTGCATCCCCGACGTGGGCGCGAGTCGCCCCACCGGCGAGCGAAGTCGCTTGAAGGCTAGATGCAGCCTTTTTTGCCACGTAGCTCGGTGCGGACGTGGAATTCACGTCACATGACTTCCGAAAGCTCGCGGTTGGCAGCAAGAGCACAAAAGTTTCTGTTGATCGGATTGTCGACGAGTGACTATTTTCTCCGCGGTTCGACCAATGCCTTGTGACCTAGGGTCGACGCACGAGGGCTCACGAGGGTGCTAGGCTCCGTTTAGGTCGTCCGCACACAGCGAGCTGATGAAAACATGCGATGCCCAAACTTCAACGGTTGAATCGGTGGTGGGCTTTTCAGATGCACAAACCCGCGCAAGGAGCACTACGGTGGACTTGGAGATAGGCCAGGTCTTCGTAGACCGGTATTTTGTTAACCGCCTAGTCGGACGAGGTAGTTCGGGGCAGGTATACGAGGCACGTGACTCGGCGAGAGGTGGTCGTGTCGCTATCCGGATACTAGAGGCGCGCATCGATCATGGTGCCGTTTTCAACGAGCGAGAGGCGGCCGCGGCTGGTCGACTCAGTAATCCCCACCTCACCGAGTTTGTTCGCGTCGAACCGTTGCCAAACAGCGAGCTCTGCGTTGTTAGCCAATTCATCGAAGGCGAGTCGCTCGAGCGCAAGATGCAACGTTGGCGACGAATGACGCCGTTCGGATTATCTCAGTTGCTGATCCAACTGCTCGACGGACTGGCTGCGGCTCACCGCGCTGGGATCATTCACCGAGACTTGACTCCCCGCAGTATCTTCTTGGGTTCAACCAAGCCGGGCGTGCCCCCGAGTTTCAAGCTGATCGATTTTGGGCTCTCTCGCTTCGATTTGCTTAAGGCCGATCGCGCTGGTGTGAGCCTGGACCGTGAGAGAGACTCACTGCAGTACCTGTCTCCCGAGCAGCTCGGAGGGGTTGCTGAGCCTGATGGTCGGAGCAACCTCTACTCTCTGGGAGTGATCGCGTACCGAGCGATCACGGGACGGCTGCCGTTTCAGGCTCCAGATTTTGTCACGCTTCTTTCGAACGCTTCTCAACAAGACGCGGCGCTTTTCGATGCGCTCGCGGATTTGGCAAGCCATCCGCTTGCTCAACTCATTCGAAAGACGATGGCGCCATCGCCGAGCGCGCGATTCCAGTCTGCCGAGGAAATGCTGGCGGCCGTCGGCGCGTTCGCGACGGATCTCGGTGCACCCGCGGACGATGGGGTGGTGAGCGACGCGCAGTATTTCGAATCAGCACTAGTAGCTCCTCTGAGCGACGGTGATTCCGAAATGCGAGGGCAGAAGCGCGCGGAACTTGTTTCGACAGTGCGCGCTGCACAGGGATTCCCTGCGGACGCGGTCGAACCGAACTCAGAACCTCAGGGCGCACGAGCGCATACGGACGCCAGAGCGGCAATCGCGCCTGTCGACGCACATTCCAGCGAATTGGAGCCGTCGTCGATTCGACCCGCACCCGTCCGTCCAGGGGCATCGGAGCCGTTGCCGCCCGCACGTGTTCCGCCAGTTTCCAGCGAATCGGAGCCGACGCCCACACAAGCCGCAAGTTCTCCGACAAGTTCCATCGAATCGGAGTCCCCGTCGGCTGATGCTGGCGAGCACCCGAGGTCACCAGCTTCGTTTCGGCTGCGCCAGTCGACTGTGCCGGGCATACAACCAATCTCTGCCCCAACGCACGAGGTGCCTGTGGCGTTGGGGAGTTCGGCCGAGGTTGATGCCCCTTCAGCAACAGCCCCGCGTTCGCCGCAAGGCGGCGAGGTTCCCAAATCTCCTGGGCAGACTGGAACCAGTGGGGCGGCAGCAATCGTGTCAACGCCCGCGCAAGGAGCAAACGCGAACGTAGGCACGGCCAAGGCTTCGGCTAGCTCCGCGCCCACGCAAGGCAGCGCTGTCGGCGGCCCCAAGGAATTGAAGCTCGCGCCTCTGCCGCTCACTACGGCGTTGCCTCGAACTACCGATCAAGCACGCGCTGCCGCGGCTCAGCGTGCGGCGCGACGCTCGGCCTCGGTTCGGCCTCCCGCCGAGTCACCTCGCGTCGTGGTCGCTGCATCGGAGCAGCCTCAACCACCCGAAATCGAACCGGAAGCGCGGGAAGAGCGTCCGTCGCAATCCCGCAAACAGGTATTTGTGGCATTGGCACTCGCTCTGCTCGCTGGAGGCGGAGTGCTGGTTGCATGGCTGTACGGGCGCAGCACCGACGACCCAACTTCAGCGGCGGCAACCGATCGCCGTGCGCAGCCGAGCGCCACAGCAGCCATAACGAGCGGCACATTGTCTGTAACGGAATCAGCCGCTGCGTCCGCGGCATCTACATCTGTCACGTCTGCGGTGGAGACTAATCCCAACACTTCTCCGGCGACCAGCCCCGGAGCTCCGCCGCAAGCGAAGGCGCAATCAGCGGCCCGTGCCGTCACTGGCACGAAGAGATCGCCTTCCGCTGTTACCCCGACGAAGAAGTCGGGCGCGAGTCGGCGCGACTCTGCTAAAGACCCATACAACTATCGGTGAACATGTCCAAGCCAGGTAAGACTCTCGTTTCGTGGCTCGTCGTTAGTTCGGCCATGCTCACCTCCGGTCTGGCGCACGCACAAGATCCAGCGGCTGCGGAGGTTCTGTTTCAGGAAGGGCGAAGGCTACTGGCCGAGGGCAATATCTCTGCCGCCTGCGAGAAACTCAAGGAGAGCTTCGCCCTGGATGCAATGTCCGGAACACTCCTAAACCTCGCAGACTGTTATGAGAAGGACGGCAAGACGGCGACTGCATGGGCCAGATTCCGTAACGCAGCAAGCCTTGCAAGGAGTCAAGGTAAGGTGGAGCAGGCGGCGGAAGCTAACCGCAGAGCGAAGGCGCTAGAGCCTGAACTTGCCTATATTACGATTGCGGTCCCCGATCCGGTGCCTGGACTAGAGGTACGGCGCAATGACCTCGAGGTGAGCCCCGGTACGTTCGGCGTCGCTGTTCCAGCCGACCCCGGGAAAGTCGAAATCGTCGCCTCGGCGCCTGGGTATCGATCCTATCGTTCTACGTTGGAGCTCGGGGCGCGCCGAGACAAGAAGGTTGTCACGGTGCCAAAGCTCACTCCGGGAGACGACACCGCTGCGAGCACTGCAACACCCGCGACGCCCTCACCAAAAATAACGCAGGAGATGTCGGCCCCTCCCAAATCCGTCAGCAGCTCGGAGCAAAACCAAGCCGCACCGACTGCTGCTGCATCAACGTCATCTGTCGCAACATGGGATGTAAAGCCAATCATCGTTGGTGGCGTGGGTACGGTGGTACTCATTACAGGTGGGGTGTTTGGATTCCTCGCGATGAAGTCCGACTCAGATGCGAAGAATCTATGTCCGACTCACCGCAATTGTTCGGCGGAAGCGCTAGATACTGCAGAACGGCGCGATCAGCGGGCAATGATCGCCAATATTGGGGTTGGCGTGGGGGTAGCGGGTATCGCGACCGCGGCCGTGTGGCTCGCACTTGGCTGGCGCGGGAGCGCAACCGAGCAGCAGCAGGGGCTCACGCTGCATCCGGCCGTCGATCGAGATGGAGCTGGGCTTTGGGCAAGGGGGAGGTTCTAGCCCGTGACTCGGACCACCGTAACTCGAGGTAGCCCAAGAACGCCGCAATTCGAAGAATCACGACGGGAGAGCCAACCTATGGCCATGAGCCACGACCGAGTGCTGACCAAGCGTATGTTGAATGCGCGAAACCGACTGCTATCCCGAATCGGGTTGTTGAGCTTTGTCACGGGCGCCGCTTCGCTTTGCTGTGGATGTGCACAAGTAGCAGGCTTTCAAGATTTCTCGGGAGCACAGCAAGGTTCGTCAGGAGGCTCAGCTACCACCGGCGGTACTAGAGCAACCGGCGGTACCAGCACTACCTCGGCAGAGTCCGGAGGAAACGCGACTGGCGGTACCAGTGCGTCGGTGAGCGTCGCGACAGGAGGCAAGGCCACGGGCGGAAGTGTGAACCGATTCGATGCGGGCGGCCAAACCTCGACTACTGCTGTATCCGGGGGAACCGCGACGGGCGGCTCTAAGGCTGCCGGGGGGGCCAGAAGCGGAGGTTCAAGCGCTCGCGGAGGTGCGAGCGATGTGTCCACCAGCGCGGATTGTGGTGCGCTTGATCAGAGCTGTTGTTCAGGGCGAACTTGTAATGACGCAGCGACGGTCTGTGATGCTGCCAATGGCACCTGCGTAGCGTGCGGGACGAGCGGGGCTCCTTGTTGCGCATCAACAGACAGCTGTTCGGATGGTGGCTGTTGCGTCAGCGGTAAGTGCATTCCGGAAGGCTCGTCTTGTGGTGGCACCAACGGCCTTTGCAGAGGAAACCGTTGTCCCAACTGTGGCCAAAGCGGGGACAAGTGTTGCGGTAGCAGTTGCGAGTTCGGGCTCGAGTGCAAGCTGTCGCAGTGTCGTGCTTGCGGGAGTTCAGGCGAGAATTGTTGCGGTGAGAATTCGGGATGGCCGCAGTGCAGCTCGAGCACGCTCTCTTGCAGAGTCGAGACGTGCGAATAGACTTATCGACGCGATCCGCCGCGTAGCGGCTGGTCCGAAGGGCCCATTGTCTCGCTCGAAGCGCGTCTCGGCCGGTTTTTTCGGCAAGAAAGAGCCGAAGTTGCTGAAGGAATCTGCCGCCTGTTTCGAACCACAAAGCCAAGGCTTACATGGCACGCCGTGTGCGTCGTTGGTATCAGTGGTGCGCTCGCCTGACTCTCCCGATGCTAACCGCCGCATGGAAATCCAACTTCTTCGCTCTGTTCGTCGCTCAGGTCTGCGCCATGATCGGGTTCAGCTTCGTATTCCCGTTCATCCCGCTTTACGTACACGATCTTGGGGCTCCGAATAGCGCGGCTGCGGCGCGCTGGGCGGGCGTGATTGGTGCAGCGTCGGCGCTAAGTATGGCAGTCGCTCAGCCATTTTGGGGCAGTCTCGCCGATCGCCATGGACGCCGGCTGATGGTCTTGCGATCCATTGGTGCGGCGAGCATTACCTTGGTGCTCATGGGGTTGGCCTCTCATCCCTGGCACCTCTTGGTTCTGAGGGTACTGCAGGGCGCCTTCACAGGTACGGTAGCTGCGTCGAATGCCCTTGTCGCTACCTCGGTACCTCGGGAGCGGGTAGGGTCGGCACTCGGGCTGATGCAGGTGGCGCTCTACACCGGCACCTCGGTCGGACCGCTTATCGGTGGGCTAATTGCGGACCATTTCGGGTATCGCTCGTCGTGCTTCGCCGCGGGTGGGCTCATGCTCGTGTCTCTGCTGCTCGTCTTCAGTTTCGTACGCGAGAGCTTTACGCCTCCTGCGGCGGGCTCAGTTCCTCGTAGTGTCCTGGCGGATAATCGACGGCTCTTGGGCGTTCCTGGTTTGATACTGGTGATGGGCATTGCTTTTTTGATCCAGTACGGGAACTCATCGGTAACGCCTATCTTGACGCTGTACGTGCACGAACTCGCGGACGGGGTGAACGCCGCCACCACAGCTGGTGTGATTTTGGCTGGCACGGGACTGACTAGCGCAATTTCGGCGGTGCTCGTTGGTAAGCTCGGTGATAGATATGGGCACCGCCGGTTGCTTCCAGTTTGCTTGCTTGGGGCCGCGCTCACCAGCTTTCCTCAAGCGTTGGTCGTTACGCCAAGCCAGCTGTTTTGGCTGCGAGTTGCGCTCGGCGTCTTCTTGGGAGGACTCATGCCGGCCGCTAACGCACTGCTTGCCGGGCTTGTCCCCGCACGTCGTCGCGGCGCTGCCTTTGGCTTGGGTGCCACCGCCGTTGCGCTAGCAAACGCCGCTGGCCCGCTCTCTGGCGCCTTTTTGGGGGGAGCATTCGGGATCCGCACCGTGTTTTGGGCGACTTCTCTCTTATACCTCGCGGCACTTGCCTTCGTGCTTCGGCGCTTCCATCAACTGCCCGCTCGCGTCGACGACGCGCCGCAAAGCTTGGTCCCCACCGAACCACTCGAGTAGAGTCCGTGACCACTTGTTCCAAGCGTAAAGTGGTTGTACGAGTCCTCGGCGAGAGGCTCGAGCGTGCCCCATGAAGTTCCATCACGTCGGTATCGAGGTTCAGGATCTCTACACGGTCGAGACGTTCTACCGCAAGGCGCTCGGCGTCAAGCCAGGCTACCGTTATGTGAGTCGCAACCAGCCAGGGTTGCGGACCGCGTTCTTGGCTCGGGACGGAGTACAGCTCGAGTTGCTTGAGCGACCGCGCGACGCCAGCTTTCTGGCTGATCCGGCGCGCGCTCGAGGCCACGTGGCATTCCAGGTCGATGATGTTGACGCGGAGTACTTGCGGTTGGTAGCGCTTGGCATTCCTCCGTGACAACTCGACCCAGCTAGGAATACTGGCGATGGGCTTCGCGAGATGACGCTTCGCGACCCCGAGGGGAATCTAGTAGAGTTGTGCTCGAGGGTGGCGCCCGAGCCGCACTATGGCGTCCGCGCCGTTCTCTTTGACCTTGATGGCACGTTGATCGACAGTGAAGAGAACTATTATCGAGCTGATTGTCAGCTGCTGGCGCGTCGCGGAATCGAGTTCAGGGAGAGCGACAAGCGGCGCTACATCGGGGGAAGCAACCTGGACATGATGGTGGACTTGGTGCGTCGCTTTGGTTTTCCCGAAACGCCATCCGCACTCGTCGCCGAAAAGAACGAACTCTATATGGAGATCGCGCGACAGCAGACGCGCCCATATCCGGAAATGAAGCGGTTCTGGAACCTAATCCGAGGTCGTGGAATCCCGGTGGGAGTCGTCTCGGGTTCATCCCCCGCGGTAATTCACGAGCTACTCACGGTGGTGGGACTTGCTGACCAAGCCCAAGTAATTGTCTCCGCCGAGGAAGTGGAGCGCGGAAAACCTGCTCCCGACGCCTTCTTGGAGGCTGCCCAGCGTTTAGGGGTGTCGCCGGAGCATTGCGTGGTCGTGGAGGACAGCCGGTACGGCGTAGAAGCGGCCAGACGCGCCTTTATGCGCTGCATTGCGGTTCCTTACTTGCACGACGAACCGCTCGATGAGGCCTTCGGATTCGCGGACCTACTCTTCGCGCGCGGGATGGAAGACTTTGACGCGGATCTGGCCATGAAATGGGTTGACGCAGAATCGGGAGACGACAAGAGCGGTTGACCGCCCGAGGCCGCTGGTGCGCCGCCACCATTCGGAGTGAGACGTACTCATGGGCTGTCAGGCTGTTGGTGTGAGCTGCGTCGAAGCGATATCATCTTGCATGGCCCCGTTCTGGGGCACCGAACAGGTGACACGCCATGCGCGCGATGATTCTGCAAAAGCAGGGAGAGCTGCTCCGCCCAGCGTCAATTCCGACCCCTTCGCCCGGCCCTGACGAACTCCGGATCCAGGTTGAAGCGTGCGGGGTGTGTCGCACCGACCTGCATGTTATTGACGGAGATCTAAAGAACCCCAAGCTCCCTATCGTCCCTGGGCACCAGATCGTCGGCGTCGTCGATCGGGTCGGCTCCGAGGTTCACGATTTTCAGATGGGTGACCGCGTCGGTGTCCCCTGGTTAGGATCGACGTGTGGACAATGCCGCTACTGTTGTGCCGGACACGAGAATCTATGTGACGTTGCACGGTACACTGGGTACGAATTGGACGGGGGATTCGCCGAATATACGGTCGCTGATGCACGGTTCTGCTTCAAACTCGCTCCGGAAGCAAACGCCACGGCGATTGCCCCACTGCTTTGTGCTGGCCTAATTGGATACCGCGCATTTCGGATGACCGAGGACGCGCGACACCTCGGGCTCTATGGTTTTGGGGCTGCCGCCCACATCATCACGCAAGTCGCGTCTCAGAGAGGCTGTAGTGTGTACGCGTTCACTCGCCGTGGAGACCTCGCAAGCCAACGTTTCGCGCGTCAATTGGGGGCTGTGTGGGCTGGGGGATCGGACGAGAACCCAGGCATCGCTCTCGATGCCGCTTTGATCTTCGCTCCAGCGGGAGAGCTCGTCCCTTTGGCGCTACGCGTGGTTCGTAAAGCGGGCATCGTGGTGTGCGCCGGAATCCACATGTCGGACATTCCATCCTTCCCCTATGCCGATCTCTGGGGTGAGCGGGTCTTGCGCTCTGTGGCCAATCTCACCCGCCAGGACGGGCGAGAATTTCTGGAACTTGCCAGTCGCTTGACGATCGAAACGCAAACTACCGTTTACGCGCTGGAACAAACCAACCAGGCACTCGATGATCTACGTAATGGAGTACTACAAGGAGCGGCAGTGATTCGCGTCAAAAGCGCATAGCCTCTAGCGTACACCACTTCTTCCAACGTCGAGCAGCGGAGCCGAAGCATTTCCGCACTCTCTCTGAGGTTCCTGGGATTGGCCATGTCGCGCGCGAGCTGCAGGTTGTTCAGAATACTAGACGCGAATTGCTGGCTCGCGGTCGGTTGTGAATTCGCGCGCGCAGGCCGCCGAAACTCCGGCTTACCCACAATACGCGAATCGTGGTTTGGGGCTGCCTTAACGCCTGAGTGACGCTGATACAGATCCCTGCATGGCTTCTGGGGTTCGATTGGTCCGGTGAATACTCGATCGAGCGTATCTGACTATTGATAACGTACCTATTGGTTGGTCTCACAACTGCCACTTAAGTGCTGGCCCTGTTCGCCGCAAAGGTTCGACTTGGCGCGTCAATAGCGTTGAGTGTTCAAGTGCAAATCAGGAGACGAACTGAATGCGCAGCTCCGCGTCGAGTCGGATGGCAGTTTTCAAATTCGCGCGAACACCACGACTTGGCCATCGTCGGTGATACTTTCGCCGACGACCTGGATTGATTCGCGACGCCGATATAGCCGGAGCCGTTTGTTGTCGTAAGCTCGCGTGCGCTTCGGCATTGGCGGCTGAAGCGAGAAGGACACGCGGTACACGCCGCTTCCAATGTCCTGCACCTGAGCGTCGGGCAACTCGTGCCAAGCCTCATCGTCTAACAAGATCTCGACCGGCTTCATATGCTGCAGTCCATCACTGCTCCGGGGCTGACACAATGGGCATCAATGACCAGGATCTGCAGATAGAACCTCGACCGAATCTGCATCGATCATGAGTGAGCAAGCGCGGTGCACTGCGAAAGAAGATCATCTCTGTGCGTGCCACGGCGTGGCTGAGCGGAGGTGCGCGGGTCGAAGGCCACCGATGTGAGGTCTGGTACGGAAGACGCGCAGCGCTAGACGTGGGGGAGCCGCCACACGGATGTTGGTGGGCTCGGAGACTACTGCTGCTGGAAGTGCTCGCGGTTCCAGCGCACACAATCATCGTATCGCACGAGCGTACCACCGAACAGATCGAGGGCGCTGCCAAACGTGAGGTCTACGCGACCTCGGCTCAAGGCATCAACGAGAGCAAGATCGTCAATCGACTTCGCCCCACCAGCGTAGGTACAGCGAATCGGCGAGTACTGGCCCAAAATCTCGACCAGTTCACTGTCAATACCACGACACTTTCCCTCCACATCCGCAGCGTGCACCAGATACTCAGAGCAATACTCCGCGAGCTCGTTCAGCGTGTTGGCGTCGATCGGCGTCGTTGTTGTGGTTTGCCAACGGTCTGTGGCCGCGAAGTAGCCATCGGTGTTCCGGCGACAGCTTAGATCGATGACCAGCCGCTCTCGGCCTACTGCCTCGGACATACTTCGTACCTTCTGCATGTCCAAGCCGCGTTCAGTGAACAGCGAACTTGTCACGATCACCTTCTCCGCACCGCGCTTCAGCCATAACGAACCGTTTGCGGCATTGATACCGCCGCCTATCTGCAATCCGCCGGGCCATGCAGCAAGCGCGCGCTCTGCGGCTTCTTCGTTGCCAGGGCCCAGCATGATCAGGTGACCTCCGATCAGCCCATCTGCGCGGTAGCGTGACGCGAACCAGGCAGCATCCCGATCAGATACAAAGTTGGTGGTCGGGGCGTCATTCTTGTCCAACGTGCCGCCTACGATCTGCTTCACCAAGCCACGGTGCAAATCAATGCAGGGACGGAAGATTGTCATCGCGTGGGCTCCTTTTGCCTTGAAACCGGTCGCTGAGCAAGCGGATAGCGCACTCGAGCAGAACGGCGTCATTGTGCTGCTCCACCGCGGACGAATGATGCTTCGACCGCATCGACGCAGGACACCCACGCTATTGGGTCGAGTTCGCGGATCGGTGTTGCCCGGCGTACGCCGGTTTCTTGGCTGCAGTTGACGATTTTCCTAGCGGCTTAGACGCGTTCTTTGGCGTCTTGGTCTGCGTCTTCGCGGTGACAGCCAACGCACGGCGAGTGGGAGGCGTCGAAGCCTTAGCTGTGTTGGCAAGCTTGGGTGAGCCGGTACTTCCGGCGCGCTCGCTACTCTGCTTTGCCGTGCTCTGCCCGCGTGCGGCCGCTGCAGTCAGCTTGGCGGAACTCTTTCCTTTTGCTTGTATGGATGCAGCGACGGGCTTTGGCGTGTTCCTTCCTAACCAGGGTTTTGCTCCAATGCTCCACCCCACCAAGGCAGCAACTAGCGCAATACTGGCTGCAATTAGCCACTGGCGCTTCACGCGAAGACGCGGAAGGGCCGCCGGAAGCCGCTTCCGCAAACGAAACATTGTCAGCCAAGCGGGCCAGCGTCGCCGCAAAGTGGCAATGGTAGCGGCCTCGTCAGTTGCTTCCGGAGCTTGAGGAGCAACTGCCTGTGGCGGTAAATTTTCCACCGAACTAACCTCTAGCGCTGCGTCTGCCACCAATTCTTTGCGCTGCAATGTGGGTGCGGGCCGAAGCTGTGCGCTGGCGCTTCGGTGGTATGAAGAGGGTGGGGGGGGCGCGGGTGGAGGAATATCCGGAATGGCATGAGCATCATTCGAAACGTCCGCGACTGCGACATTTCGTGAACCGGTGTATGCAGCTCGACCTTCAATGGATTGCGGCATGAGGGCTTCTCCCGGAAATGAATGCGCGAGGATTGACGTCGACAAATCGCCAACCTATCGCAGTCTAGCGCCGCTCGCCCGCGCGCGCACCCCGGAGACAGACGAATGGGCGCGCAGCTTATCGGATGTGACCTTCGTGTACGCGCGCACCGCAGTGGTCACGCCAAGTGGTGCACGAGAACTGTCGTCGCTGCGTCGGAATGGCTGCAATTTCCCCTCGAGGCGATAAGGCTGACTCTGATCATTATATCGACAGTGCTTCTTTGTGATGACGATGGGAATCAGCAAGCACAGCCAGAAGCGGGTGCGGGTGGCGCTGAAGAATTCCGGCATCACTCCTCTTCAATGCTTTCGAACCTGCCGCTGCAGAGTGGAGTCTTTGTCGATATTCGTGAGGCGGTTGTTCGTCGTTGGCGGAGTCTTTGTCGATATTCGTGAGCGGTTGTTCGTCGTTGACTGACCGTCA
>JBLNFG010000742.1:0-8105 GCA_050263495.1 Myxococcales bacterium
GATTGAAGATGCCCGCGTACGCGCCAAGGTGGACGGACGCAGGGTTCGAGATGGCGACGTCGTGACCGCCTGCGCTGCCGCGTGCCCGAGCGGAGCGATCGTGTTCGGCGACTTGAAAGACACCGAGAGCCGCGTGGCTCAGCTCGCGGAATCCAAACGTGGCTACAAAGTGCTCGAGGAACTCGGAGCTCGCCCTGCCATTACCTACTTGGCCAACCTCCGGAACCCCGGAAGCGCCGGAGGCTCGCATGAATGAGATTGCTCTGCCGAGAACCATCCCCGAGAGCTTGCGCCCGATTCCACTCACCCAAGGCAAGATCGATCCGGGCGGTGTAGATGATCAAGTTCTCGCATTCCCAGCGCGAAAGCCACCGCGCGCGTGGTACATCGCGATTGCAATCACTACGTCGTTAATGCTGATGGGGTTCGGGCTGCTCGGATACACCATCTATATGGGGATTGGAGTCTGGGGGAACACAGCACCCGTCTTCTGGGCCTTTGACATCATCAACTTCGTGTTTTGGGTCGGGATCGGACACGCCGGAACGTTGATCAGCGCCATTCTGTTCATGTTCCGCATGCGTTGGCGCAACGCCATCGCACGCTTTGCCGAAGCGATGACGATCTTCGCGGTCATGTGTGCGGGCATCTTTCCCGCTCTGCATACCGGTCGTCCTTGGCTCGACTACTTCCTGTTCCCGTACCCCAACCAGCGTGCAATCTGGCCCAACTTCCGTTCCCCGCTGGTATGGGACGTGTTTGCGATCAGTACCTATTTCAGTGTCTCGGCAATGTTCTGGTACTTGGGCTTGGTGCCTGACTTGGCTTCGTTGCGTGACCGCACCAAGAACAAGTTTCGCAAGACGATCTATACCGTCCTCTCACTTGGCTGGAACGGCGCCGCCTCGCACTGGCGCCACTACGAGAAGGCGTACCTGCTCTTAGCCGGCCTCGCTACGGGTCTGGTGCTCAGCGTGCACAGCGTCGTGAGTTTCGACTTCGCAACCTCGATGGTTCCGGGGTGGCACATGACGATTTTCCCGCCTTACTTCGTTGCGGGGGCCATTTTTGCCGGGTTTGCGATGGTGGTAATCGTCTTGATCGTCGTGCGCGAGACCATGAAGCTGCACAATCTGATCACTGATTATCACCTAGAAGTGATGAACAAGGTGATTCTCGCGATGAGCTGCATCATGGGTTACTCGTACATCATGGAGGGTGCCACCGCCTGGTACAGCCAGAACGAGTACTTAATGCATGCGTTCAAGAACATCATCTCCGGAACGTACGGGTGGGCAGGGTGGCTGACGATCAGCTGCAACATCTTGGTGCCCCAATTGCTCTGGTTCAAGAAGTGTCGAACCAGCTACTTCTGGATGATTCTGGTCTCGGTAGGCGTGACGATCGGCATGTGGTTCGAGCGCTTCGTCATCATCGTCATCAGTCTACACCAGGACTACCTGCCATCCTCATGGCGAATCTACCGCCCGACTCTGGTCGATTTCGGGATTCTTGCCGGCTCCTTTGGGTTGTTCTTCACCTTGGTTCTGCTCTTTGCTCGCGTACTTCCCGTTATCGCGACGACCGAAGTCAAAGCAATCCTTCCTGGCGCGCAACCCACCCATGGAGGTCACCATGAGTGAGAACAACCGACGCGACTCGACCCACACCGAGACTTCGAAACCGGGTGAAGCCGTCGGGTCCGCGGGTAACGAACGGCGTGATGAGAACGTCGCGGCGGCGAGCCGTGAACGACGCGCAGAGACATCCGACCCTGGCGAGGAGACAACAACGAAGGGCGCTCCGTCAGTGCAGAACCGACAGGACTCGATGGACGGACAGTCTTTGCGCCATGCCGGAGATCTCACGGCCTCTGCCAGCGAACAACGGGACGAAATCGCTGCTTCCGCCCAATCCACGACGACGCCACACCGCGGCGAGCACGTTCCTGCGACGGGGCCCCTTGTAACGCCTGAGGTGGATCTGCCCGTCATGACTAATGATGACGGGTCGGCGGCGGCACTTGCCGTATCCAAGCCAGAGCTGGTAATCGGCTTGTTTCCTAGTGCCGACGCGCTCATGGCTGCAATCGTAGGCGCCAGAAAGCGCAAGCTGCGCACACTCGAGGCGTATACACCGTACCCGATTCACGGCATCGACGAGGTACTCGGCCTACGCCGCTCACCGCTTGGCGGGATGGTGATGGTCATGGGGATCCTCGGTGCGCTCACGGCACTTGGGTTCCAATACTGGGTCAGTGCCGTCGACTATCCGATCGTTACCGGCGGCAAGCCTCCGTGGTCATGGGAGGCCTTCGTGCCGATCATGTTCGAAGTGACGGTGCTGTTTGCCACCTTCACTGCGGGTCTCGGGATGCTGTTTCTGCTGAATAAGCTCCCATTCTTCGGTCACCCGGTACTCGGATCCAAGTCGATGCCGGCGATCACCCGCGATCAATTCGCGCTGTCCGTGGAAGCGAGAGGTGACTCCGATCAGCCCTTCGACGCGAAACAAATCGAGTCCGACCTGCACGAACTCGGTGCACTCAGCGTCGAAACGGTGCTGTCGCCTCCCAAACAACCGATCTTCACGAGTCAGTTCATCCTGCGGGCGCTAGGAGGAATAGCGGTCGCCTGCGCCACGGCGGGTTTCTTGATGTATTGGCTGGTGAAACTCTTTCCGGTGTTGCCGCCCATGTCCCACATGCTCGACCAACCCCGGCTGAATCCGCAACAACCGAGCCGATTCTGGAAAGATGGTCACGGCATGCGTTTGCCGGCGCAAGGAAGCGTAGCTCGAGGACACATTCCGCTTGGCACGTTCTCGCAGGACCAAGCCGCGACGCTCGTCAACCCACTTCCTAGGACGCCCGAGACGCTTGCACTCGGAAAGCGCAAGTTCACCGATCGTTGTGCGGTCTGTCACGGAGCTCTTGCAGACGGCAAGGGGCCGCTGACCTCGGCCTACGGAGCCAGCCCCGCGAACCTTCAATCCAAGCAATTTCTCGACTACGCCGACGGTCAAATCTACTGGGTGATCACCAACGGCAAGAATGCAATGCCGAGCCACGCCGCGGATCTCGATCCGGATCAGCGTTGGGCGGTCGTGCATTACGTGCGGGCACTTCAACGCGCCCAGCATGCGAACGACGCAGATCTAGACCGTTTGGACGGAAAGGCACCATGAGTCACGCCAACGCGAACAACGTCACCCCGCCGGCGTCGGACGCCGCAATTGGCGCCGGAGGCTCACCGCCTATCTTGTTGACGGCTGCTACCGTTCTCGGAGCCATTGGCGTGGCCGCGTCATACGTAGCCGTGAGCCAGGAGCGGTTTTGGATCAATTGGATCTACTGGTTCGTGGTTTTGTTTACGGTTGGAATCGGCAGCCTGTTCATCGTTGCACTGCAACATCTCGTGTCGGCGCGCTGGAGCATTCCAATTCGCCGCGTTCCTGAGCGGCTCGCAACGCTCCTTTTGCCAGCAACTCCAGCGGCATTGATCGGCCTGCTCGCGGTACGGGTGCTTTACCCGGGAGCAAAACCAGAAGCACTTCAAAACAAGCTCTTGGCAGGTAAAGCCTTCTGGCTCGATCTCCCGTTCTTCTCGGCGCGCACCATAGTGGTCCTCGCTGCAAGCCTGATCGCGTTGGCGATTTTGGTGCGCGGGTCAATGCGTCAGGACACCACGAAAGACCCGCTCTTCAGTCTGCTTGCACGCAAGTTCTCCCCTCTGTTCATGGTGATGTTCGCGTTCATCGTTACTTTCGTTGCCTTCGATTGGATCGGTGGGCTGGTGCCTGAATGGTACAGCGACATCTTAGGTGTCTACCTATTCGCAGGCGCCTTTCTCTCGGCGCTTGCGTCCACGACGTTAGTGACTCTGTTTCTGAAGGCACGCCATCGCCTCACCGAGGTGCGCGGTGATCACCTCTACAACCTTGGAGGCTTCACCTTCGCCTTCACGGTATTCTGGTCCTATATCGCCTTCGCTCAGTACATGCTGATGTGGTACGCGGACCTGCCAGAAGAGGTGCATTGGTACCATGAGCGTCTGCATGGCGGGTGGCACCCGCTGACGATCATATTGGCCATTATCCACTTCGTCGTGCCCTTCTTTGCTCTGTCGACGCGAGACGCGAAGAGTGACCCAAAGCGCCTAGCCAGGGTGGGGCTGCTCATGCTGGGCGCGCACCTGCTCGATGTGTACTGGTTACTCTTTCCCATCCTCGGCCATGGTCCAGTCTTCTCCTGGCCAGAGCTCAGCTTCGCCCTGTTGTTCCTAGGGATCGGTCTGCTCTGGGTGCACCGGGCTTTGCGTTGGGGAGCAGATATGCCGATTGGCGATCCGTTTCTTCGAGAGGGATTGGAGTTTCGGCTGTGATTGAACAGTACGTTTCCCCGGTTGAGTTCCGTCGTTTGGTCTCGGCGCTACTGGCCGTGCTCGGCTTCATTGCGATTGCGATGTTGTTTGCGTTCCTGGTGATTCCTGGGACGCGCTACCGCGCACACACGACGAGCGATAGCGCAGTAGCGCAGGTACAAGGAGAAAGCGGCTGGCTGGATCCCACCGAGTACCTAGCGACACGCAAATACGAGATCCCGCCCGTCGATCCCAAGACGGTCATGTCGCCCACGCCGGAGCTCTTGGCACGCGGCAAGACCCTCTTTGCGCAGTCTTGCGCGAGTTGCCACGGCCAAGCCGGACATGGCGACGGCCCCGGCGGCAAGGGACTGAACCCGCCGCCGCGCAATTTCACATCGGGTGCTGGATGGAAGAATGGCACGAGCGTCGAATCAATCTTCCGAACCTTAGAGGACGGGGTGAAGGGCAGCGCGATGGTGTCGTATAGCCACTTGCGACGAATCGACCGAATGGCCCTCGCACATTACGTGCAGTCCTTGGGCAAGTTCGAGCACGATCCGAGCGACCCAGCGGCTCGGGCTGCTCTCGAGAAGCAATTCGCCACAACGGGAGAGCTAATTCCAAACAAGATCCCCGTCTCGGAGGCGATTCGCGTTTTGGTGGCGGAGTATCGGACGAAGGAAGCTCCATCGTTGTGCCCGCGCATTCCCGAGGGGCAAGCCTCCGTTGCGGATCCGGAGCGTGCGGCGCGCACTCTCGAAGCACTACGTGAACGGTCCCAAGCCGCCGTTGCACCAGCGCAGCCGATCGGCTTCGGCGCGCCGGAGAACGGCTTTGCCCCCAAGGCAAACACATTTTCTCCAGCCGAATGGAACCAACTGAAGCTTTGTATCGCATCCCCATGAGGGAACCATGACCACCAATGCCCGCACGCTACCTTCACCAATCACCCTCTTCAGATTGGCCCTAATCGCGGTTGTGTTGCTGCTTGGCCTGCCCGCTTACGCCGAGGGCGCTGCCCAAGGCGCGAACGCAGAGAAGACACTCGGGGCTGAGGCAAGTGCATCACAAGCTGCAGCCAGCGTCAGCCCCGGCGAGGTCGGGGTCGAGGAGAAATTGGGCCAAACGGCGCTGCTCGATCTGATGCTGCGCGATGAGGCGGGCAATCCAGTCAATCTCCGTTCGCTCGTCGATCGCCCGACGATTCTGACCCTCAATTACTTCCGATGTGGCGGAATCTGCTCGCCGCAGCTCAACGGCTTAGCTCGGGCTTTGAGTCGCACCAATGCCGTCCCGGGCAAGGATTTTCGGGTCATTACGGTCAGCTTCGACGAGAGCGATACCGCCGAAATTGCAGCGCATAAGCAGACGAGTTACTTGCGCGAAGTAAAGCGCCCGCTCAACGCCGCTGATTGGCGCTTTCTTACGGGTGATGCGCAAAGTACCCGGCGACTTGCGGATTCCGTTGGGTTCAAGTTCAAACGCGTTGGCTCGGACTTCGTCCATGCCGGTGCGCTGATGCTGCTGAGTCCGAAGGGCGTCGTGACGCGGTACATGTACGGCACCAGCTTCCTGCCGGCAGATATCGAGCTTGCGGTCCAAGAAGCCGCAAAGGGTTCGGTGCAGCCAACCATCAACAAGTGGCTCCAATTCTGCTTCAGCTACGACCCCGAGGGTCGCAAGTACATGCTCAATACGACCCGTATCGCTGGAGCCCTGGTGATCGGAGCAGCGATGGCGTTTGCGGTCATCCTCCTGCGAAAAGGCAAGCAGTCGAAGCCGGATGCGACGGAGAAGGACCTATGACTTCCGCAGCAGCAACCCTGGATCAAGATTACCTGAGCTACAGCGGTGGTCGGCGCGGGCTACTCGGGTGGATTCTCTCCACGGACCACAAGCGAGTGGCCATTCTGTACCTCGTATCGCAAATCAGCTTCTTCGTGATTGGGTTCAGCATCGCCTTCGTCATGCGGCTGGTTCAGCTGACGCGGTTTCACCATCTGATCTCAGCGCAGACGTACAACGCCCTATTTACGCTCCACGGCGTGATCATGATCTTTCTGTTCGTGATCCCCGGTTTGGGTGCGTCGTTTGGCAATTTCTTTCTGCCGATCCTGATTGGTGCGAGAGACGTAGCATTTCCACGGCTGAATCTAGCATCGTGGTACTTCTTCATAGCGGGGGCGCTGCTCGCCGTGGTGGCAATGTTCACCGGAAATGGTCCTCCGGACACCGGGTGGAGCTTTTACGCGCCCTTCAGTACCACGACCGGCACCAACGTCTCCTTGGCGGTTTTCGCCGCGTTCGTGCTGGGATTCTCGTCGATGCTGACCGGCATCAATTTCATCACCACGATTCACCGCCTTCGCGCGCCCGGCATGACCTTCTTCAAGATGCCGTTGTTCGTTTGGGCGGCATACGCCACCTCTTGGATCCAGATCCTTGCAACGCCGGTTCTGGCGATCACGCTCTTGCTGGTGATCTTCGAACGTGTGTTTGGCATTGGCATTTTCGATCCCAGCAAGGGCGGCGATCCACTGCTTTATCAACATCTCTTCTGGATTTACTCGCACCCCGCCGTGTACATCATGATTGTCCCAGCCATGGGCGCAATCAGTGAGATCTTGCCGACGTTCGCGCAGCGCACCGTGTTCGGGTACAAGGCGATTGCATTCTCGAGCTTAGGCATTGCCGCGGTGGGCAGTCTGGTTTGGGCTCACCACATGTTTACGAGTGGGATGAGCGAGACAGGCAACATCGTGTTCTCTTTACTCACGATGCTGGTCGCAATTCCGAGCGCGATCAAGGTGTTCAACTGGGTGGCCACCTTGTACAAGGGTTCGATCGACTTTCAACCACCACTGCTCTACGCGCTGTCGTTCATCTTCTTGTTTTGCATCGGCGGAATGACGGGCGTCTGGCAGGGCGCGTTGGCTCTCGACGTACACCTGCACGACACGTACTTTATCGTTGGGCACTTCCATTACGTGATGTTTGGAGGAACCGGCTTCGCCTTCTTTGCTGCGTTGCTGTATTGGTTGCCAAAGATGTTTGGCCGCATGTTCTCGAACAAGGCGGCATACATTGCATGGTTTCCCATTTTTATCGGATTCAACATGTTGTTCTTCACCATGTTGGTCCTTGGCATGATGGGCATGCCGCGCCGTTACTATGCCCATCTTCCGCAGTATCACACGGCTCATGTCGTCGCGACCGTCGGTAGCTGGGTGCTCATCTCCGGGCTACTTCTGTACATTGGCACCGTCATCCACGCGATATTCTGGGGCAAGAAGGCGCCCGCCAATCCTTGGCACGGCGTAACGCTCGAATGGACGATCCCGAGCCCTCCACCCGTCGAGAACTTCGAGAAGATCCCCACCATTACCCACGGTCCGTACCACTTTCCAGATGCAGACGAGCAGAGTGGTTCGGCCAACCTCGGTGGGCCCGGTCGGCTTGCGACGGGAGGTGTGACATGAGCCACGCCACGCACACGGCGAACCATCTGTCGCCAATCACCAACCAGAACCATCTGTCGCCAATCACCAACCAATCGATATCAGCTTGGTCGTTCGCCGGTTCGCCTCACGCGGCTGTAACCGATGGTGGGCGCGTCTCGCGACGGCCACACTTGCCACCAAGCTCATCAGCGCCAGTCAATGGCCAAACTCATTTGTGGCCGAGCGCTTGCGAGGCGCACGCGCTCGGATTCGGCACCCAAGGCGCACCTCGTTTGCGGGC
>JBLNFG010000743.1:0-3201 GCA_050263495.1 Myxococcales bacterium
GATGGGAAGGTCGTCACGACGAAGTGCGTGATAGCGCAGCCGACCGCGATGGCCCGTCAGGTAATCGATGACGTCGCCGATGCGCTCTCTGCGGCCCTTGTTACCCGGGCCAGTTTTGGCAATGCGAGAGTGATGTTGTGCTGCCGGCTTCCGCAATGCGATCGACCCCAAACAGTCGCAGGAGACCGTCTTCGCGCATCCGGGAATTTGAGCGAAGTTGATTCGAGAGCGCGATTGGCGGCGGCCAAGGTTGCGAGTACATCCGCGGCTCGGATCTCGCTCCGCAACTCCGAACGAAGCGGAGAAGTGCACCGGGCGATGGTCAGCGGCCATTTGATAGGGCGGGGAGAGCCCCCGGCAAGTGTTCCATGTACTTGGAGCCGTTCAGGTGGCATAACACCTAATACCGCGAAGTCAGAATTGTCCGTTCCGCCGCAAGGTGATGGTCGTTTGGCTCCGCTGACGTTCGGGCCGTGCCCCCGGGGCACACCTCGGAGCTCAACGCTCCGGTCTTCGAAGCGTTGCTTCCAGTTCGCGAAGCTCGGACACTGCCGTGGAACCCCTGCTTAGCAACTCCCTGGCCACCGTATCGACTTCACACGCTCCTCGCCTGTGGATGTGCCAAGAAGCTGTTATTACCAGCCTCCACGGAGACCCAACACTATCCGACTCGACAACACATGAAGCTCGGGACGTTCGTGATACACTCGCCGTCCTCTCACGAGAAATGACGTGCCATTGGAGAATAGAATTATCGCTCAACGATACCGTCTGCTCAGCACGCTCGGGCGTGGGGGGATGGGTTCGGTGTGGCTCGCCGAACACGTCGAGCTGGGCACGCAGCTGGCGATTAAGCTTTTGGATCCGAGCCTCGCGTCAAACCCCGAGTGGTTGCAGCGCTTCAAACGCGAGGCGCAGGCAGCCGCAGGTCTCGATAGTCCAAGCATCGTGCGTGTCTTCGACTACGGAATCGAGGAAGGGGTTCCATACATCGCGATGGAGCTACTCAAGGGTGAGAGTCTCGCGCAGCGTCTGCAGCGCTGCGGATCAGTCGAGCTGGCGACGCTGGCGCGCATCTATCTCCAAATATGCAAAGCCCTGACCAAGGCCCACGGACAGGGAATCGTCCATCGCGACCTCAAGCCAGCCAATATCTTCCTCACGAGCGACGAAGACGGCGACAACGCCAAACTCATCGACTTCGGAATTGCCAAACGCACGGATCGTGTCCCCGGACAAGACACCGGCATCGAGACGTTGACGGGAGCGATGCTCGGCACGCCGTTCTATATGAGCCCAGAGCAGGCATCGGGCTCGAAGACGGTCGACTTCCGAACGGACATTTGGTCGCTCGGGGTTATCGCTTTCGAATGCATCACCGGTAAACGACTATACAACGCAGACTCGATCGGTGCGTTGGTGCTCGAGATCTGCACGGGGAAGCCGCGGATTCCATCGCAGGTGGCGCTGGTTCCGTTGGGCTTCGACGAGTGGTTTTCTCGCTGTTCCGCGCACGATCCTGCGGAACGATTCGCGAGCGCGCGCGATGCCGCGGTCGCCTTGTCTCGACTCGGTTCGCCCACGGGAGCGATCGTGACTCCGGCCCGTTCGAGCGCAACGCTCGCAGCCTCGAGCGAGAAGCTCGTCGATACGGCCAATGCACTCCCCGTCCGGCTATCGCTGTCCGACTCGGGGGCATCCGTCGATCATGTCGGCACCACAGTTCGGACGCTCCCGAGTTCGACCTCGAAGAGCAAGCGGAGCCGTACACGTGTGCTCGGAATCGTCTGCTGTTTGGGTTTGCTCGGCGCGGCCACGGGTTCTTGGGCGTGGTTGGGCCTCGCAAAAACGGCCGAGGTCGAAGCTGAGCGGTCCGCGACAACGCGTGATGATACGAAGGAACGTGCTCCGCTGCAATCGGTGTCAGTAGAGCACGGTACTTCACTCAGCGCGGCTACTTCAGTAGTCGCTGCCTCGGGAACGTCCTCGACGCAACCTCCGCGCGATGGTCCGTCGGGCAGTAGCGTACGCCTGATCCCGCGCAGCTCCGAACCTATGCCAATCGCTGTCCATGGCGCGAACCCGAAGCCGTCGATCGCGTCGAAACCCACGTCTGCGAAGCCCGCCGCATCAGCGAAATCCTCCGTTACCGCGCCGAACAAACCAACACCGCCAGCCATGACCCCGAAGGTCCCAAAGCCGAACGAACTAGAGGCCCCCCAAGATCTGTTCAAACGCCGTGAAGGCTGATTGTTCTACGGCTTGTCTGCAGTGCCGAATAGGTAGAGAGACGCTAACGATGAGCTTGCATAGTAAGATTAGGCACCTTTCTCGCGTAGCGTCCCATTTGGGCGCGCTGTTCTCGATCACGTCAATCGCGATCGCCCAACCTTCGGACACCGAACGCGCGCGAGCGGATGTGTTGTTCGACGAGGCGATGCAACTGATGCAATCGGGACAGTACAAGTTGGCCTGTTCCAAGTTCGAGGAGAGTCAGCAGCTGGCGCCCGCAATGGGCAATCAATTCAACCTCGCCGACTGCTATGCCAAGACTGGGCGAGCGGTTGTGGCCTGGAAAAACTATACACAGGTAGCCGACGCAGCGAGGCTGAAGGGCGACCAGGCAAGAGAAAGCGTCGCCCTGGCGCGCGCCCGTGAAGTCGAACGGCAGATTGCATTTCTGGTCTTGAACGTGCGGGAGCGAGTCGCTGGTATGACGGTCCGATGCGACTCGGTGGCGATCGATGACCAACAGTTGGGGACGCCACTGCCGATAGCGCCGGGCAAACACGTTATCTCGGTGAGTGCCCCCGGCGCAGTGGACTGGAGTAAGACTGTCGAGCTTGTCGGCGAGGGCGAGAAGCTCGAGGTCGAATTGCCCACATTGAAAGCGAATCCGAGTCCGACACGAGCTAGCGCGCCGCTAGTCCAAGCGCTGGACGCGAGCATCGGGGCACCAGCCCAGGCAGTTCCGGCGTGGCCGCACAGTCATCAACGGATCTGGGCCCTGATATCTGCTGGCGTGGGCGTCACGGGGCTTGGCGTTGGCACGGCGATGGTCATTGTCGCGGAGAGTAAACACAACAAAGCCGATCCGTTCTGCGATGAACGCGAGCAGTGTACCAGGCAAATAGGCGTCGATGCGCTGCACGATGCCAAGACGCTGGGAGACTGGGCGAATCTGCCGTTTGGGATTGGGGT
>JBLNFG010000744.1:0-3621 GCA_050263495.1 Myxococcales bacterium
CGCAGCCCGTTCGTGAGTTGACGGCGCAGCCCGTTCGTGAGTTGACGGCGCAGCCCGTCCGTGAGTTGGCGGCGCAGCCCGTCCGTGAGTTGGCGGCGCAGCCCGTCCGTGAGTTGACGGCGCAGCCCGTCCGTGAGTTGACGGCGCAACGCGAAGCGCAGCCCGTTCCGTTTCAGGCGAATGATGAGAGCGAGCGTGTCCCAGCGGCGCTCAACGGCACTGACGCCCATCGCGGTTCGCCCGTCATGGCCCGCGCGCGGCTCGTGCTGCTCGGGTTGCTCTGGGTGCCGGTAGCGTACTTTCCGCATTCCAACATCCCGACCCTGCTCCCCACGGTTCGCGCGGAACGATTCTGGGTCATTCCTGCGATTGGTGCGAGTCTGGTCATCGGCGCGCTCGCGTCGCGCATCAGCCAGATCAGACCCGGCGTGTGGCGCAAGGTCACGTGGTCCGTCTTAGGAATCTGGCTTGGGTTCCAGCAGTTTCAGGCGCGTCGACATGCGCTTCACTACACGGACGATCTCTCGTTCTGGCGCGCCACGGCGCGTGCCACTCCGAACAGCGCCAAGGCACGCCTGAATCACGCCGTCATGTTGGGGGCTCGGCAACGGCTCCGAGAGCGTCTTGAAGAAGGTGCCCACGCTATTACACTGGCTCCTCAATGGCCAATGGCGCGGATCTACCAAGGCGATACCCTTTGCCGAATGGATCGACTCGACGAAGCGTGGCCGCACTATCGAGCGGGATTCGAACTCGGTCCGAATGAGTCCAATCTCATCGCATTGGCGCTCCAATGCCTCTGGGACAAGAAGCAACTCGAACCGCACCGAGACGAGCTACGCGCCTTGGCCGCCAAGCACCCCGGCAGTTGGCTCGCGTATCTCGTTTACGACATTCTAGAGAACGGCGAGGAACACAAGGGCGTGCGGCCCAAGTATCGTCCTCGTGGTTACAACGAGGGACCGAAGAAGTAATCCACGACTACGTTTTCAGACTAAGGATCGCTAAGGAGGTCCGATGCGTCCAGAGATTGAAGCCATCTTGCAGCAGCTTCTCGCGGGAAGCGAAGCCGTCATTGCACTAGACACGATCGGTGAGGTAATCGGTGCCCAATCGATCTCGCAAGACGAGATCGAGTTGCTCTTCACGAAGCTCGAGGCAGCGGGCAAAGTCGTGGGCGCGCCCACCTCGAAAGTGAAACAACACCTCGCACCCGTGTTGGAGCATGCGCGCCGTCTGAAACGAGAACGGCAAGGGACTCCCAACGTGAGCGAGATCGCCGCAGCGACGGGACTGAGCGTCGCGGAGGTCCGTGCGGCGTTGCTCTTTGCGTCGGTGATGGGGCGTTAGTCTCATTCCCGAGCATACGTCGCTCGGCTGCCCAGGGGTTGGAATGGAGCGAGCCAACTCGGGAAGCGTTCACCCGAGGACTCGTTCAGCCGAGGCCCCGTTCATGAAAGGGACCTATTTGATCGGATATGCCCGCAAGTGCGCGAGTGCTTCCTTGGCGACGGCGTCGGGTTGCTCGTCGACGATGAAGTGACCGCCTACCGGTCTCACGACGCGATAGGGGCCCTTCATGAGCGGCTCAGTATCGGTCAGCGCGCGCTCTCCTAGATCTTTACTTCCGTGAATCAACAGCGTGGGTACACTCACCTCCCACACGTCAAAGTCGTTGATTACGCGTTTATGGCCTTGCGATGCCCGGTACCAATTCAGTGCCGCAGTCATGGCGCCCGGCTCGAGCATGTGCGCGATAGTCTTATCTCTCTGATCGGCTGGTTTCGCTGTCCACATGCGCTTCATCTGATCCGCGGTCCAATAAGCTTCTCCCGTGCCCTCGGCCATCCAGGTGTTGAGCATCGAAAGATAGCCGGCCATCGCTTTGTCGTCGTAGACCGACTTTGCCCAGACCTGGTAGTGCGGGAGCGAAATCGCGGTAAAGGATGCGATGCGCGAAGGATCCTTTTCGAGCATGAGCCATCCCACGTTCGTACCCCAATCGTGTCCGATCACGTGAAACCGCTCACCGAGTTCGCTACCGAGGGCAAACGCATCCGCAACGAGCTCTTCGTATTTGTAAGCGTCTACTTCGGTAGGCCGCGCGCCGGGGCTGTATCCGCGCTGATCCGGTGCGAGGCAATGGTAGCCGTTTGCCGCCAACACCGGCATCAGGGTGGTCCACTCCAGTGACGTATCAGGAAAACCGTGCAGCAGCAGCACAGGCTCGCCGCCGGATCCGGCCTCGATCGCGTCGAAGGTGAATCCCCTCGCTTCAATCTTGCGAGTTCGTATCCCTTCGCCGCCTTGCGATCCGCCGCTGCTCTTTGCGCCACCAATGCCTACTGCGCCTCCAGTGCCCACTGCACCACCGCCGCTCTTTGCGCCGCCACTGCCTGCTGCGTCGCCCGATGCGCCGCCACTCGACTTCGACCCCCGCGCGCTCGTGCCGCCCGAACCCAAGGCCCCGCTCTTTCCGGTGGTGCCGCCCGAATTCGCCCCGCCCCGTTCCTGTGCCTCGCTGGAGTCAGCTACGCCCCCCGTGCCCTCTTTGCTGTCGTCGCGGCTCGAGCCGCCGCTCGACTTCGAGTCTCGCGCGTTGCTAGTGCCGCCTGAGCCCGAGGTGTCGCCCGAGCCCGACGCACCCGTTTCGGGGGAGCCACCCGAGTTGGATGAGCAGGCCGCACCAACGGCCATCAGTGCCACGACGAACAGGGACTGCAGAGTCGATTTCATGGGGACCTCCGTCGAATGCGAGCGCGTGAGAAAACTGTAGCGGCTCTTCTTCGTCGCCGCGGCGCAT
The DNA here is from genome assembly GCA_050263495.1 of Myxococcales bacterium. Taxonomy (GTDB): domain Bacteria; phylum Myxococcota_A; class Polyangia; order Polyangiales; family Polyangiaceae; genus FEN-1139. The sequence continues at coordinate 2,804 of JBLNFG010000744.1, forward strand.
CCTCAAGGTGTCCGATAACAGTTGTTACGTCAACGTCACTTCTCCCTCGTGCCTCGGGCTTCCGCATTGCGCAGGAGGGACCAAATCGATGCGTGAGAATCCGAGACTCCAGTCTCGTTACTGCCCCGAAACCGGCAGATTCTGAGGCGGCGCGTTCGGAGGGCGTGGCATTGGATTATTTTCAGTCACCGGTGAACATCGACACACCTTGCAGCCCCGCGATCGATCCTGCGCGCATTCGGGAGCGGTAATGCAGCGAATGTTTCGATACTCGGAGCACACGGTCGCGTCCTTGTTTAGCGAAGCACAGGCCGCTGCTCCCAGCATCCCTGCCAGTCCCCAAAGAATACGTGTCCAAGTCGTCGCATGTGTCATCACACGCTGGAGGTTATCATTTGAGAGCTGCGGCCGCTCATGCGACCGTTGCAGACGCAGCAACCGAGACAGTCCAAGCTGCTGCGCGACCTGAAGCTTTCGCGCCTCACCAACTCTGCTCAGCGGGCACACTGCTGACTTCCCGTCCTCCTGTTGACCCGTTCTCGGCCGAGATTCGCTCGAGAGCGGATTAATTGGGCGGCCATTATCAGGCTTTCTCGATCGAGTGCGCAGGCTCGCGGAGCCTTGCGGAAGGACCACGTCTCACCCAATCTTCAACGTCATCCCTTCGCGCGCGGCAAATACGTCGACCTTGCTACCGCGTGACTCGGCGCGTTGGCGTGCAACCTCGACGATGCTGTCGATGCGATCGTCCGAGTGCTGGGGATCATGGTGGAACAAGGCGAGCCGCTTGACGTTGGCGCTGATCGCCAGATCGACCA
>JBLNFG010000745.1:0-6364 GCA_050263495.1 Myxococcales bacterium
ATGGGAGCGTCGCGTCATGCATAATTCTTACGTCCGATTGTCGCACTGGTGCGAGACACAAACACGTCGCTTTGCCTTCGAGCGGAGGCTGCTCCTTCAAGCACTAGGCCCCAACGTCGCGCGCCCTCGTGGAGTTGGGGATTGTGTAGACACTTCGCCAAACGAGCGGAAGGGATTGCACGTGGTGCGAGGCTTACGATTGTACCTCGCCCTGTTGGTTGCGGTCGCACTATTACCGCTGGTTACGCCCAAGCTGCATTACGCCGTCGCGAACACTGCGCCGTTTCCTGGATGGCCTGTGCTTGAACCCGGAAGTGCACCTCCGGAACTACCGCTCACGGAAACCGAGCTCGGTTTTGCGCGGAATTTTCCCGGCAAGATCGGCAAATTCGGCGATAGCCACCGGAGCTATGTTGTGCGTTGGGTCACGACGCCAACCCGACGGCTTCACCCAGCAGAGGACTGCTATCGCGCCAGCGGGTTCACCGTCCATCACGAATCCCGATGTCCAGCCGAGATGTCCGAAGCCGCGGGATGCTTCACGGCCGTGCGTAACGGCGCGACGCTCCTCGTGCAAGAGCGCATCATCGACAGCCAAGGCAAGACGTTCTCCGATGTGTCTGCCTGGTATTGGGCTGCGATGCGCGGAGTCACCGCAGGACCTTGGTGGAGCGTGACCAAGGTAACGCCTCGCTAGACTAGCTAGAGGTCGGTCGCAATGTGTTTGGTTCACATGCCATGGCCGCACATTCTGCGGTCAGGTCACCGCGACGAATGTCGAAATCGAACACAAAAGACGCGGCTTTGGACCAGCAATTGGTAGCGCAACAGGTCTCTAAGCCGCCCTACTCCGTCGTGCCGCCAATTGGCTGTTCACGCGCAGGATGTTTAGCATGAGCCCCTGCCTATTTGCGGCGCGTGCGAAGCCGGTACGCCCTACGACATCTCTGTCCGGAGGAGGTCGAGCAGCTCGTGTACCATGGCACAGCCCTTACGCGCTTACGCCGACATGGAGCTGCGGCATTTCGGCATGGTGCGTGCAACTGTCGGCCTCGCCGCCGTTCGAAAGGAGCCCAACATGAAGCGTTTCCTCACCTCCGTAGCACTCGGATTGTGCGTCTTGGCCGTTAACCCTATGGTCGCCTGCCAAAGCGAGGCTGCGTCCGATTTCGGGTTCGAGTTCGACGAGGCCGATATGCGACAGGCCGTTGTTGGCTCGTACATTGGAACGACGAAAGACACCGGTCAAAGCGTGCGCGTCATTCTGGAGCAGACTGGGGCGCCAACTGCGAAGTCCGCTCAGCACTATAAACGTGTGCAGTGTTCGACGCGCAGCTTCGTCAAGCCAGCGGCGGCCTGCCTCGACACCACCGAAATGGAGATCACGGCGCACGTAACGTCAGAGCGTCCTGAGATGGCGGACGTCGATTTAACTGGCAAGTTCGGCGTGTACGGCTTCGAGCTGAGCCGGGGCCAGCTGTCGCTGTTCGGCGTCGGACAAAAGGTCATGCTGCATGCAACCTTCAGCTCGGACGCCGGAGGACTGATCGAGTGGCGTTACGAAACCGACAGTGCCGCCCTTTCGCTCGAATTGACGAAAGAGACACCGCAGTAGGCCCGAATGCCGTAGCTGGAGCCGGACAAGACCAAGCCCCCACCTCGGCTCGGTGCGCAAGCTAACCCCTCGCGCGGATCCCGTCAACTGCGCGTTGCACCCCAGCCTTCGCCAGAGCTCGCGTTGACGTTACGTGCCGCGAAGGCCGAGCTTTTTGGTCTGTTCGTCGCGACCACGAAGTCTGGCGCGTGAACGGATCCATGGACTCAAAGCGGACATGCGGCCACTCACTCTCCTTGCCCTGCCGCGACACAGGGCTAGGCTGCGCGCCCGTAACAAGGAAGCCATGGAACAACGTCTCGCCGTCTATGCAGGGAGCTTCGATCCTCCCACGGTCGGTCATCTCTGGATGGTGCGCCAGGGAGCGAACCTCTTCGATCGTCTACACGTTGCACTTGGGGTCAACCCGGACAAGCGCGCCTTATTTACGGTGGACGAACGGCTCGAGATGCTACGCGAGATCACGCGGGATATGCCCAATGTGTCCGTTCACAGCTTCACGAACCAGTTCCTCGTTCGATACGCGGAATCGGTGGGTGCAAGGTTCGTGTTGCGGGGGATCCGTAGCGCCGCCGATTTCGAATACGAACGGTCCATGCGCAATATCAACAGTGATCATGCCCCCCAAGTGACGTCCGTCTTCCTCATTCCGCCTCGCGACATCGCGGAGGTGAGTTCGAGCTTCGTCAAGGGCCTCGTTGGACCCGACGGTTGGGAGGAACTCGTGAGGCACTATGTTGCGTTTCCTGTCTTCGAACGGATAGTGCGCAAGCGCCATGACGGAATATGAGATAGACGCGCGCTGGTTGAGGCTCTGGACGAGCTTGGGCGCTTCGCACCCTCGGGCGTTGACGGATTGGCGTGATCTAGTGGCGCGTTACGCCGTTCCCGAACGCGTCTACCACTCGTTCGAGCACGTGCTGGATTGCCAACGGGTGTTCGACAGCTGCCGCCCAATGGCTGCGGATCCACTCGTTCTGGAAGCAGCGATCTGGTACCACGACGTGGTGTACGATCCGCGCAGCTCGGACAATGAGCAAGCCAGCGCCAACATGGCCCACGCGGTACTGCTCCGTGCTGGGATGCCGCTCGTACGCGTCGAGGAGGTGGAGCGACTCATCTTGGCGACGCGTCATGCGACAATCCCGGAAAAGGGTGACGCCGCGCTGTTGGTGGATATCGATCTGGCAATTCTAGGGTCCCCGGACGAAACCTTCGATCGCTACGAAGAAGGAGTCCGCGCCGAATATGCCTGGGTACCGGAAGCGCTGTTTCGAGGCAAACGCGCGGAGCTACTCGAAGGTTTTTTGGCGCGCCCGACCCTATTCACCACCGAGGTATTCCGCGAGCGTTTGGAAACGCAAGCCCGGGCGAACCTCGCTCGAAGCATTGCTCGGCTGCGACGCGAATAGTCATGGGACGCGAAAGTAAAGGCCGAAACCCACCCTAGCCGACGTTTTGAACCGGGGCACTTCGCGCCGTATGCGTGCTAAGCTGGCTGGAGTCGCGCCAGCAGCGTGACCCCAAAGGCCGCACTACTGGATCCCAATCTACCTTGAACGTCCCAATGATCGTTCGCAAATCCCCTCCTGATACAGCTAAGAAAGAGACCGCTCCGCCAACCCGTGTCGGCACACCGGAACCCAAGCTCAAGCTCGGGCAGGTTGGCTTCCTCGAAGTAACGGACGTCGTCGCGTTCGGCGCCTTCGTCGATTGGGGATTGCCGAAGGAGCTACTGGTCCCACTCGCAAACCAGGTTTGTGAGATGAAGGTCGGGCATAGCTACGCTATTGGCGTAGTAAAGGATGACGAGGGCCGTTTCGCGGGCACACAGCGCGTTACGGAGATGCTGCGTACCGTGCCGCCGTTCGCGGTAGGTGATTGGGTTGAGGGACAGGCGTGGCGACGGGATCCCAAGCTCGGGGTTTTCGTCATCGTCGAGAAGCAGTACCTTGGACTATTGCCGGAAAGCGAGCCGCATCAACTCAAGCGCGGAACTACAGCCAAGTTTCGCGTCAGTCAGGTGCTGCTCGACGGCAAGATTCAGCTATCGCTGAGGCGTACTGCATTCGAGGAACTGGACGCAGATGCGCAGCGCGTCCTCGAATGCCTGAAGACGTCCTACTTTCGCGTGAGTGACGATACGGATCCTGAGATCATCCGGACACGCTTCGGGCTAAGTAAGAAGGCGTATAAGCGGGCCGTAGGCCGTCTCTTGAAGCGCGGCTCGGTCGCGCTGGATGACGAAGGCTACGTCGTTATTCCGAAAGCATGAGTCCCGCAAACAAAGCACGAAACATGCGTTTCGCAGTGTCAGCGCTTTTGGCAACTCCAAATTTGCGCGCCGCAGTGTCGGCACCGTGGGCGCCCCCCCAATTATGCTCCGCAGTGTCCGCGCCGTGGCTAACCCAAATTTACGCTCCGCAGTGTCCGCGCCGTGGCTAACCCCAAATCTACGCTCCGCTGGGGCCGCGCCGTGGGTAAGCCATGAGCAGCCCGGGTGGTGGCTGGGGCACGTGCGGTGTTGGGGCGGCCGGCGTCAAAGGCAGGTTGTCCTACGTGCGCTCGCCGGTTCGGTGCTCGCTTGGTCCGTGCTATTCACCGGCTCGGCTACCGCGCAACCGACGCAACACGCCCAACCGACGCAACACGCCCAACCGACGCAACACGCCCAACCGACGCAACACGCGCAACCGACGCAACACGCGCAACCGACGCCTGCGGCCAATCTGCGTCCGATAAGTGACGGCCTCAGCGTGGAAACGCTGTCGGCGTGTCTCGATGCCGCGACGCTTGCGCAAAGCGTGGCCTTCTATCTGAAGCGAGAGCAGATTGATCGCCATCTGGAACTCGCGATCCGTGGCAATCCCCTAGGCGAAGAAGGCGTAACGATTGAGGTGCGTCGCGACGGGCAAACGGTGGGAACGCGAACATTTCCGACCTTTACCGATCCTTGGGACGAGGTTCTGTCGGCAATCGCCGTCGCGGTCGCGATGACCATTGATGCCACCGAGCACGAGCCAAGGCCGGACAAGGTCGCCGTGGCCGCGACGAGCCAGCCAAAACAAGAAGTCGCATTAAAGAAGTCACCTCCGCGCACTAAACGCGCCGCTACAGGGGTCGACGTACTAGCGCTTTGGGGCGTGCTTCCAGGTTGGGCGCTTGGGCTCGCACCGCATTTCGCCTATTCGGTCCTACCCAACTGGGCCTTGCGAGCTAGCCTGCTCGGAACGACGCGTGGCTCGCTCGAGCTGAGCGGGGGTAGCGTCGAGATGCGCACGCTCGCAGGTCGACTCGATGTGTGCGGCTCGTTACTGCCTGAAACGTTCCGGCTGCGTGTGTGCGGTGGTGTTATGGCGGGACGGTTGAGCGTGGTTGGAAGCAACTTTGCGCGTGCTATCTCGAACGGCGAACAGCAGAGGCTACTATTGGGCGGCGTGGCGCGGTTCGACGTGCGACTCCCGCTGGTCGGTGGTCTTGGGGTCACGGCTTTCGCGGATTTGTTCGTGCGCTTCACGAACAGCGATGTGTCGGTGAGCAACGGCGACAATCGGCCCATGGTTCCGGTGGGCGGAATGCTCGGCGCAGGACCAGAGTTACGATTTTGGTTAAGGCGCTGCTTGGTCGCGGCCATGAAGAGCCGGAAGTGAAGGTTTAGGAACGGATCTGGTGAGCACTCTAGACGGCGCGGCATTGTTCAAGGCCCATTGCGGTTTCGTAGCGGGTTTTTTATGTCGGCTCGGCGTGGGCCAAAGCGAGCTAGATGACGCAGTCCAGGAGGTATTCCTCGTGGCTCATCGTTGCGGCGGCTTCAAGATCGGCGAGGCCCAGCCAACCACGTGGCTTGCGGAGATTGCACTGCGGGTGGCGTCGGGTCAGAAGCGCTCACTTCGGCGCAGGGTGAAACAGGCGACTTGCCGAGTAAGGCGTCTCGATCCACGGAACTCGCCGAGGAAATGGAGCAGCTGACGCGGCTGCGGTCGCTCGCAACGAGTGACCCTGCGGCGGCATTGCGCCTGTCCGAGCAGGGCGATCAACGCTTTGTGAAGGGTCTGTTTCGGCAGGAGCGCCAAGCCATCGCGATTCAGTCTTTGGCACAACTGCATCGGACGGGCGAAGCCAAGCAACGCGCTCGCGCCTTCGCGACAGCCTATCCGCACAGCCAGTTTCTGGCGCGCATGAGTCAGCTACTGGGTAACGACAACGAGTAGATTGCTTTTCTTTCGCATTGCGTGAAGGTGAACTCCGAACACGGCCATGAAGAGGCATGATGAGAAACACAAACCTCTCCAACACTCTCTCGATGCTCATCGCTCTTTCGACCGTCGTTGCCGCTGGTGCGTGCGGTTGCGCCGACCACATCGTGGTCGGTAACCAAGAACTCTTGGATGCTGGTACCGAAACAGCTCGAGACCATGATGCAACGACGGACACTCCACCCGTCGATGCCGATACCACTCGGACCAAGGTCGCTCCGTTTGCGATCGGCTGCAACGACAGCCATGAATTGACGCCCGCCGTCAACCCGAGCTTCACGAGCAGGCGCGCCGTGCCGGACTCGCATGCGTGCGTAATCGCCGTGGATTCTGCGGCAGATGTCGTAGCCGCCTGCGCATCCACCAATCCAACGACGGTCGGTGTCGATGCACTACCCGTCGGGCAGGCCAAGGAGATGTTCGTGCAGAAGCGCGCCGCCGACGGCAGCGTGGTCTTCAACACACCAGTTGCAGGACTGTCGCCACTGGACAT
>JBLNFG010000746.1:0-2873 GCA_050263495.1 Myxococcales bacterium
CCGCAATTCGGGCGGCGTGAGTTGCTAGAGTCGGTCTGGTGTCCAGCTGGGCGTCGTCCCGATCACGAATCGTGTCGAGAAATCGGAGAATGCGACTCTTCGTGGCCGCGCCGACCTAACCCAAAAAAGAAAAACGATTGGGAGTGCCAACTCGGCGCTCTTCCCGGTTCGGTCCGGCGACGCACGTCGAGTCCATCAGCACGCAACCTGCGAGTAGGCCAGCAACTTCGGCGACGTCAGCGCATTTTTGTGAGCAACGGAAACTGCCAAGAGGCAGCCCCTGCAATCACGTCAGCTCGGTCTCGTCGGCGAGGCGCTCATGAGCTACGGCGTCCTTACTTCTTCTTGTCGTTCTTCGTCCCAAACCTGCCCATCAGGGTCCAACCGATGGGCGCAGGCCAGGAAGCACTCCGACGACGACGAAGAGTCTCGGCTTGGTTGTCACTTGAGCGCGTTTGTTTCGGCGAGAGTGTCGCCGCGGGACGTTGCGGTCCAAAGGTGCCATAGCCAGGAATTGGTCGGGGAGCTTGCGCGGAGTGAGGTTGCGCCGAACGCGGCTTCGCGACCGCCGATAAGGGCGTCCGCGTCCAATTCATCCGCAATGTGATTGGCGGTACGAGCCTGAGTCCGCTTGCCGCCGGTCGCTGCTTGTCCGAAGCTGCCGGTCGAGTGCGGTTCAAGTTCAGCGCATTCAGTACTACGCCGGATACGATCATAAGGCCGCCCGCCATTCCTAGCACGTGCAAGGGCTCCCCAAGAAGCCATGCGGCCAATATCAAAGTGCCTACCTGCTGTACTTGAAGCCCGAGAGCCCCGAGTGACGAGTCGACGAGGCCAAGGCCCCAAGAATTCAGCCACCACGCTAACAAGTGAACCAGCAGACCTAGACCAACCAGACTGATCCACGCGCGCTCATTGTAGCCGCGGATCGGATCGCCGGAAATCAAGGTGGCGATTACGAAACACACCGCAGTTGACGCAGTGAGCCAGAAGAGTGATTGCGCTGCGCGCAGCGTCAGCCGACTGCGTCCGAGCAGGATGGTGAACACCGCGTAGCAGACGCTTGCCGCCACGGCGATGAGTTCACCCTTCCCGTTGTCTAAACGCGCCCCGCGAGCGCCCGCGAGCATCGTGGCGCCGGCTAGTGCCATGCCCTGGGCGACCCACCCGCGCCAACCATAGCGCAGACCAAGAAACACCGCAGAGAAGAGCGCGACCCAGATCGGACAGAGCCCACCTAGAATGAGCGTGGCGTTGGCAGCACTAGTCCGTTCCATTGCCTCGTGCCAGAGCCAAACGTCCGCAAAGAACGCGATACCCGCTAGGATAGCCCAGAACCGACCCACGCCATCGCCAAGGGTTCCAGTGCGGCGAGCTAACAGATACGTGCCCGGAAGGGCGAGCAGCATGCGGAACGTTCCGATTGTGAGCGGGGTAGCGCCTCCCGCTGACGCCCACTTCACGAAGATCGCGCCGAAACCGAGCAACGAGGAGCCCAACAGAACTGCTCCCATCGCGTGCCAGTTGACCTTGGGCAGCGCCCCAGCGACGGGGTACAGATACGTGGAGTCTCTAGCCGTGAGGCTGGAAATGTCCCTAGCCGGGTCATTAACAGCCGTTCGTGTGTTGGTGATGACGCGCCGCAGCGCTTCGGTTCCGGCTTTCCTGACGGTCTCTGCCGGCGACTCGAAGGACTGATCCAGAAGCAAGATGCGGGTACTCGATGAAAACGCCATAAGCAAGCGGAATCATTGATTGAAGTGCCAACCGATACCGACAAGTTCGGTAACACCTAGCCACACTATGTTAACGCTGAGCATGTGGCGGGATGCGGCCTTCCCGCTCGACATTCCATCCTAAAGTCAATCGAACGGTGAACATTAGAACAAAAAGTTGGCCCTGCAAGCATTATTTTCTTGCAACTCTGCCTTCAGATCCTCTCCTAGACTTACTTGTCGCCTTCACAAACACTCATTGTGTGTCATCGGTATGCTCGGGCGAATCTCGGCTCACGTCGACATGCCACTTGAGCGTCGAACGCATGCCACAGTCTGTGTCGATCCATTACTCCTTCTCTTGGGCTGCGCACAAACCCAATTCGCTCACGAATTACCAGTACCCTCACCGCAAAAGACGAGCGCTGAGATGAGCACACTCCAGGCGATCGCCTGGATGAATGATGACGGTCACCCCTCTCGTCAGCGATGTGGAGGGTAAGACTTACGAACGAATTCGAGTCTCGCTAATGCACAAGATTAGTAGTATCGAAAGCACGTGCGTGTCCGCTGATGCCTCGAAGAGATCGAAGAGCGGAAGCGCACACGTCGTCGATCTATCGGCTTGACGACGTATGCATGTCTCGAGATTGCGCGAACGCCCGCCGAGCTCTGGAAGTACATTCTCGTGTCAGGTGTCAGGACGGAGACACATGCGCATCGAATTGTTGATGACCAAGATTGCACTTGTCAGGTTTGGTTTGGTCTGCTCGACGCGGCTGCCGGCGCCGATGGCACTCACACCATCCCAATTCCCTGGATATTGCCACGAACGCACAGGCGTTTGCTGAAGTCAAGATCGGCGTGTCGATATCCCGCTTGTGTGAGCGACAAGCACTCGGCGCATCACCTTACTCAACATCGGTGACCCGACACAATGGAGCTGCAGGGGACCAATACTTCGTCAACACCGTCCGCCAACGAAGCTCGCACCTAGACGCTCGAACCCGAACTGCAACTAGCTGTGACTCGTTAATGACCGTCGATGCGCATCGAGCGCGACGATGCGCTGCGGTGTTTCGAGCGCGACGATGCGCCACCGTGTTTCGAGCGCGACGATGCGCCACCGTGTTTCGAGCGCGACGATGCGCCACCGTG
>JBLNFG010000747.1:0-3645 GCA_050263495.1 Myxococcales bacterium
CTTGAGGGATCACGGCGCAGCCCCCCAGCGACTCTGCGAACTGACTCATATCGAACAGACTTGGAGGTTTGTTCGGAGTGGGTCAGTTCGCAACCAAAGCACCTTTTTCCGCAATAGCAGCGGATAGCTATCCCAAGGCGCAATTTGGAGGCTGCACTGCACAATTCCGCAGCGTACGGAACCCCCGCGAAAGCGCGCCGCTCGAGATCGCGCGTCGGGAAATTGGCAATTGCCTGACGCTCTGGATCTGAGAAGATGCCGCACCATGAGTCGTATCGAGCTCCCCACCCTCCCCACGCGCAATGCTCAAATCTCGTCAGTCGCAGAGGTGGTCGCCCGATGTACCTCGCTTACGGTCGTCAAGAGACTTCCGATCGGCTTTTCATGTTTCCTGGCCATCTCAGCTCTCATCGCGCTCGCTCCTGGTTGCAGCGACGAGGGAGACGATAGTAAAGCGAAAGGTGTCGCGATGGGCCGTTGTGAGGACGTGTTTAACGCCTGCGGCGGGGATCCCACGGGGTCGTGGGGAATTACGGCGGTCTGCGTCGATGGCAACCTCGCCGAAGTGTTGGACCAGGCATTCGCGGATTATCCGAGCTGCAAGAACTCAGTACGTGATGCCAAAATCGAAATGTCTGCGGGCGTTACGTATACGAGCACAACCTTCGAGCGCACCGGCTCAGTGACAATCAGCAGCAAGATGGCGATCTCGGCCGAGTGCTTCGCGGAGCAGACTGGGGGAACGCAGCTCTCGGCTGCGACGTGCGGCTTCTACAGTCAGGTGTTGGACTCTCAGGCGGGCATTCTCGGCCAGTGCTCCTACGATGGCACTACCTGCAACTGCGATACCTCGAACAACGCGTCGCTGAATGCCACTGGTTCGTACCAGATCCAGGGCACGCGCATCCTTGAGGACAGCGGTAACCAGGTCGACTTTTGCGTCGCAGAAAAGCAGTTGGGCTATCACTCGGTATTGCTCGTGACGCAGAACGGGACCGTGCGGGTGTCGGGCACGGCAATCATGAGCAAGAACCAGTAGCCACCTGCCGCTCAGCCAGAAAGGCCCGCGTACGGGACTTTCGCCTGTTGAAAGAGCGTCGCGAGTGTCGATTTGTCGTTCGACTTCGACATCGCCTCCTCGGGAGTGACTGCACCTTCACGCACTAGGCGAAGCAGGTTGTCGTTCATGAGGCACATGCCCAACTTCCGCCCCGTCTGCATGATCGAAGGAATCTGAAATACCTTGGACTCGCGGATCAGATTGGCGACGGCAGGCACGCCGAGCATCACCTCCAACGCGGCGACTCGTCCTCCCCCGTGCTTCTTGCAGAGCATCTGACAGATTACGCCACGGAGACTGTTGGAGAGCATGACGCGAATCTGGTTTTGCTGCTCTGGCGGGTACTGATCGATGATGCGGTCGATGGTCGAAGGGGCTGACGACGTGTGCAAGGTACCGAAGACAAGGTGACCTGTCTCAGCGGTTTCGAGAGCGATCGCAATTGTCTCGAGGTCGCGCATCTCGCCCAGCAACACGATATCGGGATCTTCACGCAACGCTGCGCGTAGTGCTTTCTTGAACGAGTTCGTGTGTTCTCCAACCTGACGTTGGTTGATCAGACACTTCTTGTTCGGATGCACGAACTCGATGGGGTCCTCGATCGTAATAATGTGCGCACTGCGATTGCGATTGATGTAATCGATGAGCGCAGCCAAAGTCGTTGACTTACCCGAACCGGTCGGACCCGTCACTAACACCAGCCCCTTGGGTAAATCGCACAGTGCCAAGAGCTCCGTGGGCAGGTGGAGATCTTCGACGGTCAAGATCTTGCTGGGTATGACACGAAATACCGCGCCCATTCCGTGCAAATCGACGAACACGTTGGCTCGAAAGCGTGCCTTGCCGGATAGGTCGTAGGCAAAGTCGCTGTCGTGAGTCTCGCTGAACTCCTGGCGATTTCGAGGCGGGACAATTGGCAGCAGAAGTCTTCGAATCTGCTCTGCCCCAAGAATCTGCTGTCCCGCGATGGGGACCATTTCCCCATCGACTCTCAACATCGGAACTGCACCAGCGGCAAGATGCAAATCGGAGGCCTTGCGTTCGAGCATCGTAACCAACAACCCGTCGATTCCTGCCGTCGAGTCTGCGCCCATTGCGTCGCTGTAGACTTGCTCGGCAGCGGGTAGCGGGGGCACTGTGTGAAGCGCGTTGGAGCGCGGCGCCTCCGGAATTTCGGAGGCGAGCGGCGGTATCGCCACGTCAACGATGGCCATCGCCGGAGTCGCGACAGCGATTCGAGGTAACGTCGTTGCCTGCATGGATGGCGCGACCGGCGACGGCATGGGTTCCGGCTCGATGGCATCGATCTCTGGAGCATAGTCGTCAAGCAACACCGTGACGTGCGGTAAGCCCATCTTCAGCTCTGCACAGATTCTGACCGTTCCACCGTCGAGCGGGAGCTTCCACTCCGCCCAGCCTGACTGCAGGCTCTTCTTTGCAGCCGGAGAGATCACTTGAGTCAACATCGTCTGAATCCGGTCGGGGGTCTGTACATCGCCGCGAACCTCAGATTCGCCCTGTGGCAGAACCACGATAATGCGACGGCCAGGGATGAACTTGACTTCGAGAGCACCGGCGAGGACCGCACGTTTTACCAGCTCTGAGATCTGGAGCGCCATATTGGACTCCCAATCTTACGGTCGCTCTTCGCTTCGTTGAAGCCTAGAAGTTCTTCTTTTCCTACTTGCGTGCGTTATCCCGCCGCGTTTCCACGCCTCGCCCACCTTAGCATCGAGAGTTCGCTTACAATCCGGCTCTTCTCGTTGTCTAGGGTCCGCCAGTACGTCGGTGTGTGCTATTCAACCGCGACTGCCCGATGACGAATGCCATCCTGCTTAGTATTCTTGCCGGCGCGATGACGGGCGTCGGAGCGCTTGGGGTGTTTTTGGTGCGCCGACTATCGCCACAACTCGAGGATGCGCTGCTCAGCGTCGCAGCTGGCATCATGTTGGCGGCCAGCTTTTTCTCGTTGATTATGCCCGGGCTCGAGAGCGCTCGGCAGCTCGGGTTCGAGAAGACACTGTCGGCCGCGATAGTGATCGCCGGGATCGTCCTCGGCGCTCTGTTGGTTTGGACGTTGCACCATTTTGCGCCCCACGAGCATTTCATACTGGGTCGACAGGGACCGAACACCGGCAAACTGGCTCGCGTATGGCTCTTCGTAATCACCATCACGTTGCATAACTTGCCCGAAGGCATGGCCGTTGGCGTTGGGTTTGCCGGCGGAGGCCAAGCCAACGGTATGAGCCTGGCCTATGGAATCGGCTTGCAGAATATACCCGAAGGGCTCGCTGTCGCGGCGGCGCTGCTCACGGTTGGGTATTCTAGATGGTCTGCCTTCCTCATCTCTCTGGCCACTGGATTAGTGGAAGGCCTAGGCGGATTGTTCGGCGTTACAGCCATCTTTCTCGCCCGACCACTCATGCCGTGGATCTTGGGTCTGGCCGCGGGCGCGATGCTTTATATCATCAGCGACGAGGTCATCCCAGAGACGCACAGTCGCGGTTACCAGACGCTAGCCACGTTTAGTCTGATTGGTGGTTTCGTCTTGATGATGTATCTGGATTCGACGCTGAGCTGAGACC
>JBLNFG010000748.1:0-5942 GCA_050263495.1 Myxococcales bacterium
ACAAACAGGTGGATCGAAGCAATGCGTTGAATACCGAGCGACTCCCTACTAAGACTCATTCTTCACCTACCTGCGTCAAAGTTCGGAATCCAACAACAGTCTGAGATTGCGTGTGTTTCTCAGAGGTTTCCGTAGACAGTCCATTACAGGATTCCATGCGGCATGGATCTTGAGGCCACGTCTGGGCAAAATCACCTAGAGAAATCTGACTCGATCGAGGGCTCCACCCCAGTTGCACTGGGGCGTATAAACCGCAAGCGACGCAGGTCTCATTTCTCACGCCGCAATGTGCGACCCTACACGCGGGCGTCTCAAAGCGCGATTGTGAATCCAACGACTTCTCACCAGCACCTCTGGGTCTTAGACCAAGGGAGCTTTTTCAGACGGGGAGTGACTCTAGTGCGCGCCGGTTCGTCGATGCTGAGTGAAGTTGTCGGGAAAGATGCGAGCGCAAGTCGCGCAGCGTGGCGCACGCGATACTCGGTCGCCCATCGAATGCGGCGTCATACGTTACTGTTGGTTGCGTCCAGGCAACGCAACGGGCTCGACTGCTCGCCTACTCACCCGTCCTCGTGTCGACGCGCTGGCGATCAGCGCCCGAGGGGTCGCGCCTACTCCAGGATAGGCTGGACTGAAATCCGCGCGTGACGCGCAATTGCGGATGAGCGGCAGCGCCTATTTCGTTTCTACCCGTTTGGCCAAGGCAAGGAGAACTCGATGCAAATGCAATCCCCGGTAATGGTCATTCCAAAGCCGACCTATCAAGATGCCACCGATGCAACGACGCTGCGTAGAGTCATCCTCGCTTCGTCGGTCGGAACCCTGTTCGAATGGTACGACTTCTATTTGTACGGCAGTCTGGCGGTGTTCTTCGGCAGCCTATTTTTCCCCTCAGGCAACGAAACGGCACAATTACTCGCAAGCTTGGCGACTTTCGGCGCGGGCTTCGGGGTGCGACCGCTCGGAGCATTGGTGTTTGGGCACGTCGGGGATCTGATTGGTCGCAAGTACACGTTCCTCGTAACGATGGCGACGATGGGGCTGAGCACCGTGCTGATCGGGCTGCTTCCGACGTATGCCTCGATAGGACTCTTTGCCACGTCACTACTCGTGCTCTTGCGATTGCTCCAGGGTTTGGCACTTGGAGGCGAATACGGCGGGGCCGCCACCTACGTTGCGGAGCACGTTCCGGACGAGAAGCGCGGCTATTACACGAGCTTCATTCAGACAACGGCAACCATTGGGTTCTTCTTGAGCATGGGAGTGATCGGCACCACTCGGCTGGTTATCGGGGAAGCGGACTTTAAAGCATATGGATGGCGCGTTCCGTTCCTATTCTCTTTCGTCCTACTCGCCGTATCTCTGTACCTGCGGGCAAAGATGAACGAATCACCACTGTTCTCCAAAATGAGAACGGCAGGAAAGCTGTCGACTAACCCGATTAAGGAGAGCTTTACAAATCCAGTCAATCTCCGTTATGTGCTCATTGCGCTCTTCGGTGCAACCGCGGGGCAGGGCGTCGTTTGGTATACAGGCCAGTTCTACGCTCTCACGTTCATGCAGAGCGTACTCAAGCTTGATTGGAAGAGCTCGTACCTGATGATGTCACTCGCTCTTGCGCTTGCGACACCGCTTTTCGTGGTCTTCGGCTGGCTGTCGGATCGCGTCGGTCGCAAGAGGATCATGATGACCGGTGTCGCGCTAGCGGCGCTGACGTACGTCCCAATTTATATAGGAATGAAACACTTTGCCAATCCCGAGGGCTTGGCCGTCGTTGATCCGCAATCGATCAACCGTACCATGATCGTGCTGCTACTCACGCTTCAGATGGTCTACGTCTGCATGGTGTATGGGCCAATTGCAGCGTTCTTGGTGGAGCTGTTTCCAACCCAGATTCGCTACACATCGATGTCGCTGCCTTATCACCTGGGCAACGGCTGGTTCGGCGGATTTCTACCGCTTATCGCCACCGCCGTCACCACGTCTGCATGGGCGAAGTCGACATTTGGAGAGTACGCGATCTATTCTGGACTGGCCTATCCAATTCTCGTTTGCGTCGCAACCTTCATTATTGGCGGAATTCTGATTCGCGAGACGCAAGGCCACAAGATAGATACCAGTCTCCACGTGCCACGCTGAGGTATCAATATTGTAGTGCTGCCCTGGTCAAGCGCGAGCGGATTCCGTGGAGCAGTTACGTCGCCAAGATCGGAGTTGCTGCTCACCGCGAGCATGCCTCGGCATTCCCACTGCGGTGCCGCGCAACGATTGGCGAAGCGAATTGACGATTCGCTCTCGTTACTGGCTCAGTCGTCCTTTCGACTCAGAGCAGCCAGCGCCCTTGCTCGAGTCTCTGAAACAAGTCGTTCGACTGCATTGCGGAGATCCATCACAGAGTACGGCTTGTGGAGGAACACCAAGGAGTGATACGGAGAGCGTCCACCGAAGGCATGTGTTTCGTCGTACCCGCTCGCGAGAACGACTGGGATATCGGGGCGAATAGCGCGAATTGCGTCGAGGGCAGCCCAACCGTCCATTCGCGGCATCGCGAGGTCGAGTACGACGATGCGCACGTCGTTAGCGTGCCGCCGGAACTGCTCCAACGCTTCGATGCCGTCGTTCGTCGTAATCACTTCATATCCCATGCGGCCTAGAATACGTTTCGTGGTTCGACGCAACGTATCTTCATCCTCTGCCACGAGCGCGAGCGCTGGACCATTCACGCTTGCCATCGAAGCTGGAGGGGCAGATGGAAAGACTTGAGGTAGCCGTCGCGAAAGCGGCAGATAGACTCGAACGGTAGTGCCCTGACCAACCGCACTCTCAACGAAAACGTGACCATCGTGAGCACGCACCGTTCCGAGTACGACAGGCAACCCGAGACCTCGACCGACGAATTTGGTCGTAAAGAAAGGATCGAAGATCTTCTCTAGAGTGTCACCGCTCATGCCACAGCCGTTGTCCCTGACCTCGATACGGGCGTAGCTGGTCGATTCATCGGGATGGAAGTCACGCGAGGAGGGTTGTGTCTCGCTGATCTTGCCACCCGGACTCAACGACACCGTGACGTGGATCTCGCCCGAACTCGGCCCAATCGCTTCGCAGGCATTATTCAACAAGTGTCCCAGCAGCTGGGATATCTGAGGCGGGCTCGCCGAAGCAATCAAAGCCGTGTCGCACAATTCGGTGACCAGCCGAACATGACTAGGCATGGCAGCTCTGAGGCTTGCAAGCGCCTCGCGGATGACGGCAATGAGGTCAACGGTCTCGCGCTCTGACCCGTTCTGGCCAATATAGGCAAGCAGAAGTTCAGCTGTCTTCGCGGCATGCATGGTAGCTTCACGAGCTCGAATCAAGTCATCGCGAGTGGAGGTACTCTCCGGCAAGTCCTCCAATGCCAAATCCAAACTCGCGACCACCACGGCAAGCATGTTGTTGAAATGATGAGCCACGGCAGCCGCCATGCGATCGAGGCTCTCCGCCTTGGCAGCCTGCCGCAACCTGGCTTCGAGCATTTTTTTGTTTTGCTCGGCGTGCGCACGTTCAACCAAGAGACCAACGCGGTATGCCATTGCTACGAGCAGATCGACGTCAGCGCGAACGAAAGGCTGTGGTCGACAGCGCCCCAAAATGAGCACTCCACGCCGAGTCCCGTCGTCTCCCGCGACGGGAATCCACACGGCAGCCTCAACCTCCAATTCGCGGAGGGTGGCATCCACTTTCGGATCGCTCCGAGCTCGGGTGATCACGATCGGTGAGTGCGCAGTCAGTGCCTCTTCAGCATAACTGCCGAGTCCGTCATACGCGGTTGGTCTGCCCGATTTAGTAGGGAGGCCGATCCCGGCTAGAACGCTTGTACCACGAGCGCCGTTAGCGCCCAGAAGAACGGCAATATCGGAAAGAAATAGCTCGGAGAGTGTGGCTAGCACTCGGTCGAGCAGCACCTCCACCGGCGCGGATTCGTTCAGCACCGCGAATAGCCGCGTCAGTCGCGTCGTGTCTCGCACGGCCTCTTGAAGCGTTCGAACTACGGCAGCATGCTCAGCACGAAGTCGTTCTAGCTCCGTGGGGAAGAGCGACGAACCCGACGTACCGCGTTCTGCCGTATCC
This sequence comes from Myxococcales bacterium, assembly GCA_050263495.1. Lineage (GTDB taxonomy): Bacteria > Myxococcota_A > Polyangia > Polyangiales > Polyangiaceae > FEN-1139. Next base: position 4,111 of record JBLNFG010000748.1, read on the forward strand.
TGATTAGACATATCGACGAACGCGGTCAGAGTGCAATTGCGGTGAGTGTCGCGTTGTGCGTGCCTAGCACGCCAGCCGTGCGCGCGAATTCCGCGCAACAGTAAAAGCCAAAGGTCGGCACAGAGCCGGCAATGCGTTGCATCCGGCGTGGTTCTTCATTCACGCGTGATCCAAAGATAGTGGCGCGAGCCGCGCAGCTGAAGGTCAGAAGTGCACTCGCATCTTCGCGTAGCTTCAGCAGCTCGGTCACGACGTTCTCAGATACCCTGAGCAGACTCTCGACCGAACCACTCATGACCTGCACCGCACTGCCGGTAGGCGGCACGCAACCTTGGATCCGCAGCGTGCCTTCCGGTGTTTTTGCACGCGCCACTCGGATGATCGTCGTGCCATCTGGCTGGATCAGGCCGAGCGGATGCAGGATGGATGTCCCCCAGAAGTCTTCGGCCGCAAGTTGACCTGGACGCAAACCGAGCTGTTCTTCGTAAGCCTCGACCGCGGGTCGCCCGCCAAGCTCCACGAGCTCGGTGCCGGATACTCGAGTCACGATCAGGGGTACACCGATGGGCTCCCACCCGTGCTGCGTAACCACTGGCAGTGGCTTGTCGCTGCCGATCCAAACTACTACTGCGCCCTCATCGAGGATCGCGTCGTCGTGAAACACGAGCGTTCGCACGAACTTCTGCTCGTCTCCTGCACCCGCTCCTACGATTGCAGCGCGTGGCCCCGCCACTCGGTAAACGCCGTAGAAGAATTGTTGCAGATCACCTAACATCGAATCCGTTAGTAGCAGCACCGCGGCGTGGGGAGTATCGCCGACCAGCTCTAGACTCTGACTGGTAATGGTCTGACCGGCGCGAGCAAGATCAGCACGGATATGGCTCCCCGACGCCACACCGAATCGGTAGGTACCGGAAGCTAGAATGAGAACGCCTACTCCCTCACCGAACCCAAGGTATTCGCCCGCCACGATCTCTCCGGAACCGGTGGCACCCACCAGAGTGGCAGAACCGGTAACGGCCCGGATCCCTTCGAGTAGCATCTTCAGATCATGAACCGGCGTGGTAAACACGATGACGAGCCCGGGGAGCTGCCCTGACAGCTGCGCCATCGCTGCCGATGCCGCGTCCTGCCCCGCCTGGCGAGAATTCCGCTCCCTACTGACGCCTGTTCCGACCTTCATCGTTATGCCTTTTGGGTGGGTGGTGGCGAGAAGCTGGGCGAGGGGAACCACGTCCCCGGCAGCCCAAAGCACCGTGAATGCCTCTTTCGCCGCTGAGCAAATAGGTTGTCACTTCGTCTGGTGCATGCAACGAGAAATACCGCCCGCGCGTGATCATCGGTGACGTCACAGACGCTGACGGCACAAGCGAGTTTAATCACGAATTCCGGGTACTTACTCCCATCAAGCAACCTGGCTCGAACAGTGCGCAACGCGGCGCGCTCGCGGTAAAAGAAACCCAGTGGCTGATGGCGTGGGCACGCCAGTCAACATCCACCATGACCATGAGGAATCGGCGTGCTGGCGTGCCGGCGCTCGCGAATTCAGCGGCAGACGGTAACCGGCCCGGTCTATGCGCGACGAGGAAACCCGCGTCGCGCCGTGCCGAGAAACATGCACCGAAGTCATGGCGCAAAGCGACAGTTGGTCTGAGCTCCATCGCTGGATTCGATCCACTATCGCATCCAGCGTTCGCGATTCCCATGCGTTCGCGATTCCCATGCGTTCGCGATTCCCATGCGTTCGCGATTCCCATGCGTTCGCGATTCCCATGCGTTCGCGATTCCCATGCGTTCGCGCTTCCCATGCGTTCGCGATTCCCATGCGTTCG
>JBLNFG010000749.1:0-3913 GCA_050263495.1 Myxococcales bacterium
GCTCCATTGTGTTCCGTCAAAGTGAAGGATGGTTCCAACCTCGCCCACGGCCCAGACGTCATCGGCGCTGCTGCCCCACGCCGCGTTCAGGGTGTTGGTTGGCAGACGTGAGTTCGTCCACTGCCAGTCGCTCGCCGCCGGAATGCTGAAGATCGACGACACGTCTTTCGTGTTCGCTGGATCTCTGTCCGTCGCAGTGGACGACTTTCCGCCACACCCGGGGCAGACCGTAAGAAGCGCAGCAAAGACAACTGCCACTGAGGAGGTCGCTCTTCGGGAACCCTGTCGGTACCGAACCAATCGCTTCTGCATGGATGGATTTATGGAAAGCCAAGGGAACGAGTTATTGGATGAGCGCGCCATCGCGGGGCTAGTCTAGACCGGATTCGAAGTGTGCGACGCTGGTTTAGGGATCGGGGGCGGTTACCCCGCCGAAATTGGGGCGCCTACGTGCCCAAATCTGCACTCCCGTCACGACGCGTGCTTCGCAACATGGCCCCAATCAGTGCGCCTGCGACGATGCCCTTCAGCCAACCTCCAAGCAGCCATCCCCACGCGAGCGCGAGCGGCACTGGCATATGAAGGTAGGTGCCAAATCCCGCTGAGACGCCCAAAGCCAGTCCGAGTAGCGTACCCAGTATCACCCCTGACACGAGCGTCTTCGGCTGCACGAGCAACTCGTACGTGCAGATGAACACGGCAATGAGGATGAAGACCACCGTATAGATCAGTGGCACGTTCAGGCTGTCAAAGGGGCGCCATAGGGTGGGGGACTGTGCGTAGTAGGGCTCCAGCAGCAATCGATGGAGCAATAGGTCCACAACGGTCCACGCCAAAAGGATTAGGATCCCTACGAGCAATCGACGTTTCATTCGCGTACCTCCCTCGGAGTGGGTGAATTCAGTTTTGCAGTTGAGCGTGCTTCGGAACACCGTCCAGCCATAGGCCGCGACCTTCCACGGCTCATGCCTTCTTCGGCTCATGCCTTCTTCGGCTCATGCCTTCTTCGGCTCATGCCTTCTTCGACTCATGCCTTCTTCGACTCATGCCTTCTTCGGCTCATGCCTTCTTCGGCTCATGCCTTCCTTATTGCGAAGTTCTCGATTAGCTGGGTGACGACTCGAATCGCCCGCCGCATACCCGGCGCAACCCTGCACGTGATCGAAGATGCAGGACACTTACCACAGGTAGAACAGCCGGAGCAGTTCGTGCGAATTCTTCGTTCGATACTCGATGCTCAGTGAGCATGCCCCTCGAGGCATCGGAATCGACAACCTCCGCGACATAGCGGCCAATGTTCGCAGGTCGAGCAACTTCCGTTGAGTTTCTGAGCACGAAACTCTTGTGCTGCCACGCTGGTGACAATCTCACTCCACGAGTCTCGAAGAGTATTGCCGACCGAATTCGGGCTCAACTCGCAGGTGCGCACGTTGCCATTGGGTTCGATCAACCACTTGTGCTCGCCGCAGCGGCAAGCCTCGAACTCGAGCGCGGGATATCGAGCGTGATTCAGTCGGCACGGTTCGACAGGCAGGCCGACCCCGACGCGTAATCCGAGCGACTGAGCGCAGACGTTTGCGCGATCGAGCGCATCCGCCAGCTCGTCATCGGTCAGCCCAATCGAGCGGTTCACGAACCCGCACCCCACCTCAGCCAATTGGTTCAGGCTGATCCGCTTCACACCGAGGGCAAAGCACAACTTGAGCAGTGGTTCGAGCTGCGCCAGGTTGAGCCGCGTCAACATCACACCCACGGTGACGAACAAGCCGCTCTGAACCAGTTCCGCAAGCTTACTCTGCATGCGTGCCATGGGCGTGCCGGTTACGCGCGCGTAGATGGCAGGGTCGGTGGTATCGAGCGAAATCTCGATGGCTTGGAGTCCCGCAGCCTTCAGCCGTCTGATGGTTGGTTCGTCGAGGGTACTACCCTTGGTCGAAATGGACGTCACGATCCCTCGAGCATGGATACAGTGCACGAGATCCACCACAGCACTCACCAGCAACGGTTCGCCGCCGATCAGCGTCACTCCGCGAGGGATCACGTCAGCCGTTACACGCGTCAAAATCCGTTCGAGTTGCTCGACCGTGAGTTCTTCGTCATCGTGGCTTTGGGTGGAATAGCAGTATACGCAGCGAAAATTGCAGCGCCGCGTCACCTCTAGTAGGAGCCATGGGCGCTCGAGTGCTTCCTGTTCAGACGAGCCGGCTTCACCTACGAAGGTCTGGAACGGTTCGGCGTTGCGTTTCGCGGGACGTGACACCGCGTCAACCACACGCTTCGAGCATCTGCACGAGCAGGTGTAGGGATGTCACCGTGCCCTGGACGGTTGTCAGTCGTGCTTGCATGGCATCGATCTTCTGGAGCATGGCTGGAGCGGTGCTCGTTGCGCGCAATGCTTCGAGTCGACGACTGATCTCCGTCACCAATTCCGTGTCTTGGAGATCGACTGACGCCACCGTTCGCATCTCGTTGGTGGGATTCAGCTCGGTCAACTGCGCCAAGGCGAACAGCGTCACCGCTTCGCGTTCTACCTGCTCGAGTGCCATTCGATACGCGTCTTGTTCGATCACGCACTGATCCCGCAGGCTGAGGAGCGTGTCGATCTTTTGCTCTAGCCGTCCAATCGAAGTTTCGGCTTGCCCTTCGAACGGCATGGGGCTGCGGTGGAGCACCATTTCGTATCGGTAACCGCCGTCTCGCATCACTTCGACGCGCGCAGTGGTTACCTGACGTAGGAACAGGATCTCATCCGCAGACAAGACACCCAATCCCTCTACCGTGGTAAGCAGTATGGCGAGATCGCCCAACCACTTGTCACGTTGCTCGGCGCTTACCGTCTGTGCATACGGGACATAAGTACTCGTGCTCGGAGCTATCGCGTCGATCTCACGCCAAAGCGACTGCAACGGCTGCCAAACAGCATTCGAACGAAGCAAGCTCAGGCGCGCTGCCAAGGCGCTGCCGGGATCGGCCGAGCCGGCTTGACCTGCCACAGCGGCGCTTGCAGTCGAGGAACGCCCGCCGACGCCGCCGGCAGGGGTCGACGCGCTAATGGCCCTGTTTCCGCCGATTGTTGGTGAAGTGGACGTGGTGTCGCCACCATTGATTGCGACCGCGCCGCCGCTCGACCTCGCCGTGTTCGTTAGGGTACTCGATGCTCCGCCCGTCATCGGCTTGGACGTTCCAGAATCCGTTGGCTTTTGGCTGCGACCGCCCGTTGCATTCGTTACGACCGAAGTCGAGCCCTTTCCTCCGGCTTCGCTTGCGTAGGTTCCGTGCCCGCCGCCCACGGTCGGCTCTTGTTCTTCGCGCGTTACTTCCTGCGAAGACTTGGCGCCGCAAGACAAAGCCGTCCACGTTGAGATCAAGACGGACGCGATCGCGACGGAGCTTCCCGCGCGCTGTCGCAAGCGCGACCGCTCACTTGATTCCAATGTCCCCGCCATTGTGCTGTCAGATTGAGAAGATTTGACCATAGCCGACTCCACACGCCACGAACCCTATCCGTGAACATAGCAGCGTGGCTGGCCGGAGCACGCGCTGGTGCATGGTAGAAAATGAAGTCTTACTTTCGAACCTCAGGTCGAATGGTTCCGCTCGAAAGCGACCGTCTTCTTACCGGCGCCAAACGAGCCGCGCTGCCGTGCAGGGGCTCGCTTCGAGCGCTCTCGTTTCGCGCCCCGCGGTTTGACCCAGATCCCGGGCGAGCGACGCGGCCGCCTCCAAGCCGCGGGAGTGTGTTGATTTTGGTTTGTCCGTCGCGCAAACGAGCGAAGTCGAGGTCGCGACGGCGATACGCCCGAACGTCGTGGTCGCGACGGCGATACGCCCGAACGTCGTGGTCGCGACGGCGATACGCCCGAACGTCGTGGTCGCGACGGCGATACGCCCGCACGTCGAGGTCGCGACGGCG
>JBLNFG010000750.1:0-5707 GCA_050263495.1 Myxococcales bacterium
TTGGCTGCTCGCAACGAATAGAACCCCGGGACACCCCCTAGGTTGGTACTCCGCAGGCGCAGAGCGACGCCTACCCAAGTAACCCGACGTCGGGCGTATCTCGCTTGTCAGAGTGAAGCTTGCAGCATCTCGAGCGAATCCAGCCCACTCCATCCCCGAAGCCGTCCTTGCGCCGACAGAGCAGTCCCACCGGCGGCGTCGTGTTGAACGATGTGCGTACGCAATTCTCGTTGACCGTACACGGGAGTGTCCGAGATAATGGGCCGCGTGTCTTTGTCCTTGGTCATCGTGATTGTCGTCTCCGTTATTGCGCTTTGCGTCTACCAGCGCAATCGCATGAAGCAGGGAGCGGCACAGAACCAAGACAATAAGTTCGGCGCGATTGCGGCGCGTTTGGGGATGCAAGTAGAAGACGGCGAGCCGAACACGAACCCCCACCTTCTCATGGAGAAGGTGGGGGATTACAAGCGAGAGCTGCGTGCCTCGAGTAAGCCATACGCTCATGCCGGCTCTTTGATGGGCACGGATGGCGTGAAGACGAACGACTACATCGCGATTCGGCGCGTGGTGCACACGTGCGGGTGTTCTCTGCAACTGCAACTCCAGCGAGAGGTGGCGCCGGTTATTGGCGTTGTGCACGGCCCTCTTGCTCTGATCCGATAGTGGGTGTTCGTCAATGCGAGCGACAAGCGAACTTCGCGTAAAGTCTCCCTTTCAGGTCAGTCATTTTCTGATGGCGTGTTCGTTGTTGATCTCGAGTGGGACGACGGTCGTGGCCTGCAGCTCAAACGCGAAGCGGAGCGCTGACAAGTCCGCGCGGCTTGGATCCGAGCCGACTATAGCGGCTGGAAATCTCGAGGGAAGTCACGCGGCGGCTCCCTCCGGCATTCCGTCGGTTACCTCACTGTGGGGCCGACGAGCGCAACCTCAAGCAATCGGGCCCTCCGGGATCCCCTCCGTCGCTCCGCATCAAGGGAGACAATTGGGTAGCCCGCCGGTAAACGTCGTCGAGGCGTGTCCCGAGAAGAGGCGAGAATATTGGATTCAAGTCGAAGGGGATGGAGAGGGTCAGTTGTTCAAAGCGGGTGCTCCGGTCGTTCCATTCAAACTTCGCAGCTGCGAACCATCGCAATTTCCCTCCTTTGGCGGGTTGGTTGTCGCTGCTTGTGCCGAGTCAGCGCCTTACCACCATTCTTGCATCTGGTGTTCTGAAAACCAGGGGATGTACGTCGCGCGGGACGGAACTGAATGGAAGCTGAGGATAGTTGAACGAGAACTCAGTGAAATGGCGGACGCTGTACGTGGCGACATCATTGCCGTCGGTCAGTCGAAGTCCTCGAAGGGCAGGCTGCAGCTTCGAATCAAGGTTGACGTTGGTCGGGACATGCCCGCAACAGAAGCGCCGAACGCCTATCCGCGCACTTCGTGGTCTGATGATGGGTAGTATTGTGACGGACTAGCGAATAGTTGCGTTCGTTTGGACACAGTTTGCTTCGCGAATTTGCGGTTGCGCGGGTCAAGGGAAGGCCCCTTAGCGCATCGTGATCTGTGTTGCATAGGTGAAGGCATTCCCGTTGAATTTGGCTATACGTATCGAGCGGGCATGGTGAAGAATGCATCGCGAAACTGGTGCGCCGGCAATGGGCTCGCCTTCGAGCTTTACGTGGCTAACGGTGCCATTGGGAGCAAACGTAATGAGCACGCGCGCCGTACCTACGGCGTGCCCGCGCGGATCACAATGCTCTGCACGCCGAATCGCGATGCCGGTTAGGTGTATCAGGGCCGGCTTGAAGACGTAGGAGGGGATACCATCGACGTCCAGGGCCGATGGTTGCGGAACAGATGTTCCAACCATTGGCGGATTGGTCGATGGATCCTCCCGTGAAGCCACTGTGCCGGCGCCTCTAGGCCCTGGTTCGTGTCGTGCAGTGTCAACGCCAGCTGCGAGAACTGCGCGTGCGGCGGCATCTGCCACGCGCCAAGTGCGCCGTTGCATCAGCGAATTGCCTTCACTCGATGCACGTGCTTCGCTGTCCGTCGAAGCACGGAACGAGTCGGCGAGCGAAGAGTCACGCGCGCGGACCTCGAGTGTGTCGGCGATAGTCATCTGTCCTCACACACGATGCGATTCGACGCGCTTGTCGCTGCTCAGTTTTGGGTCGGCACTAAGGCAAGACCGTCGCCCGCGTTCAGCTCACGTCTTCAACTTTGCTTTTGCGACCATGAGGACTTCTCTCACGGAGCGCTGCGAACTGACTTCGAACACCATCGGTTTGAGTTTTCCTACACTCTCTCGGGAGTGGTACCGTTCGAGAGCGTCGGGCGGCAGCGCCAACTCGAGGAGCGCGCGCTCATTCTTCGCCGTGAAGTAGAAGGTAACTCTGAAGCTAGAGCGCGCGACTGAGATCCACGCGAGAGTCTTCTTTCCGTGGACGGCTTTTCCAAGCCACGCCTTGCCGTCCCTGTAGTAGCGCCACTCGACGATGGTGCCGTCGACTTGCGCACGGAGTGCGCTTTCGAAGCTATCCCACGCACGCTTAGCTCGGCCGAGAACGCGTGCAAGCACGATGTCTTCGGGGAATATATTAGGATCGTCAAGAACAGGCTCCATGGTTACGAACTGCTTTCTCACTCGATGGTACCGTGCATGGCACGGAGCACTCTCATTCAACTTTGGCGAGGGCGCGCGTGTCAACGGTTCGTATCGAGTCCGTCCGATCTCGCCCCGTGCGCGGCGGACAGAGGAGTCCACCCCCTGTCAGCCGCGGCTTCGTGCCTCGGGATTGGATGGGGTTGGGTGCGTGGAGCGCTACAGGTTCAGCGGTTGAGTCGTGGCCCCAAGCGCTCGAGAACTGCCGTGTTCGCGTCGAGCAAACCACAAAAATCTGCAGCGTGCTTCTGGCATACCCGGGGGGCGCGCGCAAGTGCGCCTACAGCAGCGTACGGTTCTAGTGACTGCATTCCGGCGCCTCAGCGGTTCAGAAACCACCGCGAAACGAGTATGTTGCGAGCGCGTTCCTCGATGCCCTGAGACATCCCGACCGGGTTAGTATAGACTGAGAGCTTTCAAGCTAGGGCGGTTTCCGAGGTCGCCCCGAGCCAACGCCTTACCCTGAATCTGGAGTCTTATTGATGCCCCACCGTCGCCTGCTCGCCAAATTCACGTTCGTTGCCGTTGGCTCGTCACTTGTTGGATGCAGCGGCACTGGGTTCACCCCAGGCAACAGCGACGGCATCGCCGGCGCGGCGGGGCGGAATGCGACCCAAGCGGGCGCCGCCGCCGTTAACGCCGGGACAGCGGGAGCCTCTCTTGGCGGAACTCGAGCCACAATTCCGTTCGCGGGCACCGGTGGCAACACGAACCCCGTGGGTGGCGCGGCGTCCACTTCGATCAGTGGTGGCGGCACGGCTCTAGGGATTGGCGGTAGCACCTCGATGACGAACGTCGCGCTCGGCGGTGTCGCAGGGTCTGTGAACGTCATACCAGGCTGTGAAACGGTGACTTGCACACCGTCGAGTAATCCGTGCCAAGAGGCAGTGTGTAGGAACGGTGGCTGTGTGCAGGTCAACTTGGATGCGGGAAAACCCTGTGAAGCGAGTGGGGTTTGTAGCGGGACGGGTTTCTGCGGCGTTTGTGTGCCGAGCCGCGGTAAGTGTGATAACAATGTCCCGAGTATCTGCAGCGCTGAGGGTGTGTGGGTGGCGGGCAGTGCTTGCGGACTGGGCGATGAGTGCGTCGCGGGTGCCTGCATCGCACCGCGGGTTGGTTGGGCGTTGTCTGCAAATGGCGACGCCAATGCCGAGATTGAAGATCTGGCGTTCATGGGTACGGATTCGATCATCGCGGCGGTACACGCGGAGTCCGGAACGGTCAACGTCGGTAGCAACGTGCTAACAGCGGAAAGCCGAGCGCACAACAACGCCGTGTTCGGGATGTCGCGAGCAACCGGTGCCGTCGCTTGGAACTTGACTCTGAAATCGACGGATTGGGCCTGGGGTGCGCGGATTGGCGTGGCATCGGACACGAGCTTCGTGCACGGCTTCCGCTACATGGGTTCGATCGACATCTACACCAATCCCAATACGTATGACTATGGCGCATTCATCCGCGGCTACAACGCGGCGCGCGCCGTTCAATTCACCGAGCTGTTCAACCCGATCGACAACACAGCGGGACCGCAGGTTGAAGGGATCGACGCGATCATCGCGCAGCCCAACGGATCCTTCCTCCTCTTCACGTACAGCAAGGGACTCGTTTACTCGATCAGGGACAATCCTGGTCAAGCGACGATTCAGGAGACCAGCGAGGAGTGTGCCACGGTTCTGTCGCGCCTCAATCCCTACGGAATCCCTGTCTGGAACAAGCAGTTTGCTTGGTGCACGGACAACAATCACAAGGTGATGAAGCTCGGACCGACTGGAGATCTCTACGTTGGCGGCTCTGCCTCTACGCTGAACGGGTTTGGCCCAATACCGATTCTCGATGCGACGACACTGAAGAGCAATCAATCTGGAGTGCTTGCCCGGCTGAGAGCGACCGATGGGGCCGTCGTCAAGGTTGTTGAATTCGAGGGCATCAGCAGCAGCTACGGTCGCGTGAACGATCTCGCGTTCCTGCCAGACGGCAGCTTAATAGCCCTGGTCAGCGCCGCCAATTACATGACATTCAAAATTGGAACGACGGAGGTTCCAGGTGGAACCTACCTCGTGAAGCTCGATGCTGATCTCAACCTCGTGAAGTACCAGTATGTGGGGTCGCCCATCAGTGCGAACGCGTACGTTACTGACGGGCGGCTGGCTGCGGCGCCGAATGGCATGTTGTACGTCGCCGGGACATTTGTCGGAGACTTTGACTTTGGTGCTGGCACATTTGCGAATGTCAGCAGCTGTGACCGCTGCCTTCTAGGTGACGCTTTCGTAGCTTCTTACAGCTCTGACTTCGAGCATCGGTGGAGCCGCGCCATGGGCAGCGCGATGCTCGACAAGGCGAACGCCATTTTGGCCGAGAATGGACGCGCCTACGTGTCCGTGAGTTACGGCGCGACGATTGTGGTGGATGGAAAGCCCTATGCGCCCACTACGCCCCCGATGATCGCGAGCACCTTGTTCGCGTTTGTCGAGTAAAGACAGCGCGACGCCATTGGCGGCAAATCCCGTGGGCACCGGGAAATCAGCGTGTCCGCCACTGGCCGAACAAATCTCTTGCAAAGCCGCAACAATGACTCTAAATGGGCGCGAGCTGGGCGTTCGTCTTTGGTTTGCTCGGCGCAGTTAAGGGCGTAGCGGACGGTGCGGTATGGCGAGATGTAGATTCTTCGGCGGCGAAGCGGTTCTATCGGTATTGTTCCTTCATACGTTGGTGGCGTGCAGCGGCGGCGACTCGCGTCAGAACGACGGCGCCACTGGCGGAACCAGCGCGACTGCGACGGGCGGAACTACCGCGACCGCGACTGGCGGAACCACCGCGACTGCGACTGGCGGAACCACCGCGACTGCGACTGGCGGAACCACCGCGACCGCGACTGGCGGAACCACCGCGACCGCGACTGGCGGAACTACCGCGACTGCGACGGGCGGAACTACTGCAACTGCGACGGGCGGAACCACTGCAACTGCGACGGGCGGAACCACTGCAACTGCGACGGGTGGAACTACTGCGACTGCGACGGGCGGAACTACCGCGACCGCGACGGGCGGAACGACTGCG